>CAZAVR010000001.1:0-26248 GCA_964488435.1 uncultured Cytophagales bacterium
GATAAGACTTTACAGGATCTCGTGAGGGTGGGTGGCTGGACTATTTGTGTGAAAGTTGAGTATGTGGTTATAGAACTGAAGTGACAGGACGTCTGGCGATGGTCCGTCACTTCAAAGATTGTTCAAAATCTGATCTTATCTACACCAGCTTTTATTTGCAATAATCCAGATCCCAGTCAGCTACGTCAATCCAGTCCGTTTTGTTTTCCTCCCATACACGTCTGGGGGATGAAAACGTAAAGCTGTCGGTTTTTCTTTTCTTCGTCATATTATAGATTTCCCTCACGTTAACCCTGAACTTGCTCTTGTCTTCGTTTGTGTCTTCTATGGTGAGACGAATGAGTGTCTCCCCTTCGCTTCCTTTGATTTTTTCACCTTTTTCGTCGATGCTCACTGATTTGAGCAACAGACATACGTTGTCGCCTTTTGTGAATTTTTTTGCCGCTTCTATTCGCTTTTTGCCAGATTCAATAATCGATTCGAGGACTGACTGCTCTTGGGTAATGGTAGTCCAACCCTGCATAAACACAGGTTTGGCGAACGAATTTGATTGATTTTTCATCCAATCTTGCATTTCTTTGTCAAACTCATTTATAGCAGTAAGTTTTTCCATAGCGAGCTGATAAGGCAAAGAGGATTTGCCTGAATTAAAATCATCAAATGTGTTCAGCCCTTCCATAATCTCGTCCCATTTTTTTGCGAATTTCCCAAAAGATTTTACAGCATCTGCGTTTTTCCCGTCTTTGAAATAGGTCATGTAAACCTCCCATCCGCCTCTCTTTCCCAACACGGCATCACGTAACGCTTTCTCTTCCGCATTCGTCCTTACCTCCTGTATCCGCGGGCTGTTCGGATATGTTTTCAGATAGTGAATCCAGTAGGTGTTTTCGTATTTGGTCATCGCCTCGGTATAGGCTTTTTGTTCCGCGGCTTCCTCATCTCTCTTCCGCTGCCGCTCAGCAGCATTCTTCTCATCGATAAGTCTTTTTTGTTCGGCTTCGGCAATTCTCCGCTCCTCCTGCTCGTAGGCAGACACCATCTTACGCGGCACGATCAGGTAGGTACTGTTTTTTTCTGAATGCTTTACATATTTCTGGTTCTGTTTTTTACCATAGTCTCTTAGCCAGGAGTCGAACTGTTGGGCTGCAACCTTCTCTATTTTGGGCTGCGGGGCGTCGGCAGAAATAGAAAGAATAATCCCGGTCAGTAAAGTGGCACCTCCCAATACGATTCCAGCAGTTAAACCATCTTTTTTTAACTCTTCAGGTGTTCTCGGTTTTTTCGGGTCGGGGATCTTGTAGAGGTGATAGGCACCGAAACCTACTGCCGCCGAGACGGGAAACGTAATCCATCCTTTTTTTCTCTTTTTACCGAGTAATAGGGTTCGTAAACACGTTCTGCAGCGTGGTGTAGTACTTCACTGCGCGACATGGGGATGCGGATGGAGCAGGCGTTCAGTAGGGTGACACCGGCGAAGAGAAGCGCCGGGGAGTAGTATTTTTTCATATAAAAGGGTATTGTGAAAAGGTAAAAAAAATACCAATTCCCCGGACAGGCAAGGAAAGTACATGAACAGCCCTTAATCTTACATGACCCCTGCCCAATCTGCCATGAACAAGGTTATTCGATGGTGTTGAAAGCGAGCGGCTGAGTTTGTTTCCCGGTTTTTAGAAAATAGAAGTTGGGTGATCGTCGGGACATCATCAGAGGTCGGGTTCAGTAAATAAGTTAAAAAAGTACCGAATGGCCCGTAATTTGTTTATTTTCGCCAAAAACCCCTGACTGATGTGATGCTCCGTTATCTTATCATCCTGGCATTTTTAGTGGGCAACTGGTTGATCGGGCTGGTCCCTGTTTATGGTCAGGCGCCTGCTTATCTGCCTTTGCAACAGCACAAGCTTTTGTATGCAGATACAGTATACCGGGAGGCGCTGAGGAAAAAAGATGCCTTATTGATGGCCGAAGCTTTTTATTTATACGGAAAGACTTATGAAGCAGCCGGGAACCATGAGGTTTCACAGAAATGGTTTTTTAAGGCGATGGCTATACTGGAGCCGAAAGGCGATTCTCCTTCGCTAAGCAGGATTTATAACAGGTTTGCGGCGATGGAGGTAAGTGCAGGAAACTATAGGGAAGCCAGACGTTACATATCAAATGGACTGGACATAGCGATTAGGTTGAGTTCGACTGAAAACTTGATCCGGGGCTACGGACAAATGGCCAAAGTATGTCTTGCTGAATGGTCGGCTAAAAGTGGCTCTGGGAAAAGCAGGCAGATAGGGCTGGATTCGGCTTTGTTCTATTACCGTAAAGTCGATTCGGTCGCGCTGGCGAGCGGAGATTCGATACAGATCGCTAATACTAATATCGGGCTGGCTAAATTTTTTCGCGAGGAACTCCAGGATCATCAGGAATACCGAAGAAGAATGTACCAGTCTTTGGCTATTTATAGGGCAAAAAAAAGGCCGGGAGACCAGGCCGGCGTGCTCATTGATCTTGCTTTTTATGCACTGGGACAGAAAGACTATCCGGTTGCCTGGGAACGAATGAAGGAAGCAAGGGATATCCATCGGGCCCATGGCTATAATGATCTGTCCAAGCGGATTATGCTGGAGGAATTTTTTACCACTTACTACCAGGCTGTTGGCAACTGGAAGCTGGCTCTCAGGCACAGTACCCAGTGGAGAGAGTTATTGAAAATACGCTTTTCCTCGGCACAGCAGGAGGTTTATGCCAATCTCGCAGCTCAGAACGAATCAGAAAAAAAGGATGCTCTTCTGAAAGCCAGAGAGAAAGAGCTTCTGCTTCGTTCAGAGACACTCCAGTTGCAAAGAAAGTTCTTGTGGATCGTCGTCTTACTGCTTGTCTTCACGGCTTCAATGAGTGTGGTGTTTTATCGCCTGTATAAGAAAAACAGGCAGATCAGTCGTCAAAATGCGATTTTGGTGCGCGAACAGAACCACCGTGTGAAAAATAGCCTGCAATCGGTATCCAGTTTGCTGAGCTTGCAGTCGGAAACATTAGACGACAAGATAGCAATGGAGGCTATTGAAGAAAGCCGCCTCAGGATCGAATCCATGGCCCTGCTGCACAGGCGTCTGTATGAGGAGAGGGAGTTGGGGAAAGTTTATCTCCCGGATTTTTTGGAGGAGCTGCTGGAAGATGTGCTCGCAACCTACGGAAGTCAGCGCGTGGCTGTAGAGACTGACTTAAACGATCTTTCTCTGGAAGCGGATGATGCTCAGTATATAGGCCTGGTCCTGACAGAACTGGTTACGAATGCCTGTAAATATGCCTTTCCGGGGCACCCGCTTCCGGCTTTGTATGTAGGATGTGAACGTGTGGAAAAGAATGGAAGAAAGCTTGTGCACTTCGTCGTTCGCGACAATGGCTCCGGGCTATCCGGTAGGATGGCTGTTCCTCTATCAGGGGACCGGGTTGGGGGAGGTTTTGGTATGCAGGTCATAAAAATGGGGGCAGAACAACTGTATGCCAACTACGAATTCTCTAATCGCGACGGGTTGGAATTTTCCATGACGTTTGCGGAGCGGCAGCGCGAAGCGTATCTTTTCTCAGAAGGAGCACAGGATCTTTTTGGAAACTGGAGCCGGAGAAGAGCGCTGGATACGGATCAGAACCTTTCAGAGAATAAGCGGTACAATACGAAAGAACATAAAAACCCGGATGAAAGCACTTAATATTCTAATTATTGAGGACGAGGTTATACTTGGAGCAGACATTAAGAAAACGTTAGAGAGAGCCGGGCATACGATTATGGCAGTGGCCCGTTCTTACACGGATGCTTCCCGGGCACTCAGCGAAGGACGTCCGGATCTGGCGATACTTGATATTATGCTTGATGGGGTGGACGATGGCATGAAGGTCGGTCGTGAGTTGCTTTACCCCGCCGGAATTCCGATAATAGTCCTGACCGGAAACAGTGAAGATGATACTTACTATAAAGTACGGGATGCGTTCGTCCCTGCCTGCTATCTTCTAAAGCCTTTCCGTCATGCGGATTTGCCCAAACAAATTGATTGCGCCTGGCAAAATTTCGGCACAGACCGGCAAGTTTCCAGGCAGGACTCCGTTTTTCTCCCTGTGGGAAAAGGTTTTGACAGGATACAGAAATCAGAGGTGGTTTACATCATTACGGAGAAAGGTACGCATTCAGTGAATATTCACGAAGCTTACCGCAAGACCCCAAGGTTGGTGCTTCTGGCCATGGGGCATCTCAGCCAGTATTTCAATACACCCGACTTTTTTAAAATGTCGCGTTCGCTGATCGTGAATCTGAATTATATTGAACGCATTGAAGGCGGAAAATTAAAATTTCAGGACGATGATCAATGGTTTTCAATACCGGAGGCTAATAGAAGCGAGTTTATGAGACGGCTGACATTGATCAGGGGAGGGGGCAGGAGTCATTAGCGGTATCAAATCCCCCCGCTCCAGGCGCCGGAAGCAGGGGGAGGTCTTCGCCGGTGTATTCAAAAATACCCCGGGTGTGTTGTCCTTGAATTGCCTGTAAAGCAATCTCAATTACTCTTGAGGTTTTTCAGTAGCCAATCGTTGAATTTGGTCCGTTGCTCGGGATATTGCCAATGACCGGTATCCAGTGCGAGATAAAGTTCTTTCGGCGCCTGGATGACGTTGTAGGAGGCGTATATTGATGTCGGTGGGCAGGTTTCATCGTTAAAGCCCCAGCTGTACAATCCGGGAACCTTCACTCTTCGTGCAAAATTGACGACGTCGTAATAGGCCAGCGTATGCAGTTTTTCCTTCGTATTATTCAGCGCAAGGTTCGATCCCTGAAAGTAATGAGGCCATCCGCCGGCTCTGCCGTGCAGGTAACCCGTGACATCACTAAGTGCCGGATAGAGAGCGGCCAGCCATTTGACACGGCTGTCCAATGCGGCGGTAACTATAGAGAGTGCGCCCCCCTGACTTCCTCCTGTCACCGCCAGATTTTTACCGTCGTAGTTGGGCAGGCTGGTGATGAAATCATTAGCCCTTACACAGCCCAGGTATACACGTTTGAAGTAAAAGCGATCGCGGTTGTCCAGTTGGATACTGAAGTACTGACTGGCAAGCCCGGTAGCAACTGAGGCGTAAACTTCCTCCGGAAGATTCACCGGTATGCCATGAATTCCGATATCGAATGTAATAATGCCTTTTTCCGCAGTAGAAATACTTCCTCCGTAGGAGCGCACACCGGCACCGGGAACTCTCAGCAATGCAGGGTATTTGCCTTCTTTTTTAGGCTGGCAAAGAATGCCATAAAGCCTTACACCCGGGCCGGTATTTTGGATATTTACGTGATACACATCTACGGTCTCGGTACATCTTTCCGGAAGTAGTGTCATTCTGGCATCGAGCGGTATTTTTGCCAGCTCCTGCTTTGCAGTATCCCAGAACGCATCGAAGTCTGCCGGATGGGCTATGGTAGGTTCAATTTTTAACGGATCGAAACCTGCGGTGGCTAACCCCTTGTAAGTAACACCATCCACCTCTACGGTGGCAACGCAACGCAGAAATCCTGCAGTCTTCATCGTTCCGGCATGGACAGTAATGCTACCGGAGTTAAGGGTTTTGCTTTCCTCGATGGTAGGTTTCATTCTTTCCGGGCCTATTTTGTAACTTACAAGCAAATTTTTTAATGGATTTCCGCTTTTGAAAACAGATATAGAGAATTTAACCGGATCGCCGGCTTTGTAAGTCCAGTCGTCTCTGTCGGGTGCCACGATTACTTTGACAATCTGCTCTGAAGGCTGCGCCCACAAAGTGCAGGGCTGGAGGAAAACAAAAAGGATAAATACTTCAAGGATTTTCTTCATTTGATTTCGGTTTTTAATATAGAATTTCAACGGGTAAAAATACACATTAACCTGTAATGAGACAGCTGCCGGTTTCCGCGTCAAAGCTACAGAACCCATTCAACTCAATGTTGACGCCATGTTTTTACCGGCAATATAGCCGGAAGTCCAGGCATTCTGAAAGTTGAAACCACCGGTAATTCCATCTGCATCGATCACTTCTCCGGCAAGGTAAAGTCCTTTAATGGTTTTACATTCCATCGTGTCGGCGTTGATATCCTGTAATGAAATACCACCGCATGTCACAAATTCCTCCTTGTAGGTGGTTTTGCCTTTTACTTCGAAGGTCGATTGGGTCAGATGCGATGCCAGTCGATTAAGGGATTTATGAGACGCGTCGCTCCAGCGCGATTCGGGGTCAATATCTGCACGTTCGACAAGGGCTTTCCAAAGCCTGGAAGGAATGCCAAACCGGGCGTGTGTGCCGACTTGCTGTTTGGGGGTCTCGTTTTTTTGTTTGTATAGTTCATCCCGAACCTGGTCCTCATGGCTTATGGCTACCCAATTGATACGGATGTCGAAGGCGTAATTCCTGTCTGCCAGTTCCCTGGCTCCCCAGGCTGAGAGCTTGAGTGCGGCTGGTCCGCTGAAGCCCCAGTGTGTGATGAGCAGGGGGCCTCTTACCAGAAGTTTAGATCCTGAAATTCGGATGACAACGTCGGGAACCGAAACCCCTGCCAATGGCAGTAACGGATTTCCCGGTGTATTGAATGTAAAAAGAGAAGGGACGGGAGGCAC
Source organism: uncultured Cytophagales bacterium (assembly GCA_964488435.1). Taxonomy (GTDB): domain Bacteria; phylum Bacteroidota; class Bacteroidia; order Cytophagales; family Spirosomataceae; genus JBEBSO01. The sequence goes on from CAZAVR010000001.1 coordinate 6,615, forward strand.
TAAGGTCAGCCCGTTATCCGTGAGCCAATCAAATCCCGATATTTGCGGATGCCCGCCTGTCGCGACGAGCAACTTCTCACAACGGATGATTTCGCCGCCGGCGAGTGTCAGGTGAAAAAGGCCATCAGACGTGTCTTTCAGGAACTTCGTTACATAGGTGCCCGTACGAACTTCAATACCCAGTTTTCTGGCTGTTTCACTGAGGCAATAGATGATGCTGCCTGAAGAGTCGGATACCGGAAACACCCGGCCGTCTGTTTCTGTCTTGAGTGCAACACCCCGTTTTTCAAACCACTCCATCGTGGCAGAGGCGTCAAATTGTCTGAGTGTTTTTTTTAACAGCTTTTCTCCCCGCGGGTAGTTTTGTGCAAATGGCACGGATGGGTAAGGTGTATGGGTGACATTGCACCTGCCACCTCCCGATATCCTGACTTTGTTCAAAACGGTTTTGCTTCTTTCAAGTATAACAATGCGGGCGGAGGGGGCTGTTTCAGCTGCAGTTATGGCTGCCATAAAGCCTGAAGCTCCTCCTCCGATCACGATAATATTCGTGGTCATTGTCTCCACATCGGATTTTGTCTTGCGATTCTTTCAAAAACAGGGCAGTCTTCGGCGTGTGCACCCGGCAGATATCCGGTACTCATCAGGAATTCGTTTACGATTTCTCCACCTGTGAATTTGAACGTTTTTTTGAATAACCTGGTCCAGTCCTCCCGCGAGAGCGGGTGGTGGCTATTGAGCCAGTTTTTGAAGGAGCCGTGCCTTTTCTGAAGCTCCAGGATGGTACGTGCATTTTCTATTGCAGCATTTATTTTCAGGCGGTTGCGTATGATTCCGGGCTCATTGAGAAGGCGTTCCCTGTCCTCCTCCCCGTAGGCGGCCACCTTGGCAATATCAAAATGATGGTAGGCGATACGGAAGGTGGCTTGTTTTTTCAGGATGGTCTCCCAACTCAATCCGGCCTGGTTGATTTCAAGGATTAACCTTTCGAAAAGCTCATGATCGTCTTCTATATTAAATCCATAATGATGATCATGATAAACCTTGTGAAGGTTATCTTCCTGTTGGATGTTCCTGATGAATTGGCAGTAGGATGACATACGGAATGGTGAAAAACAGGTTAATAATTGTTAATGTTTCAACGCGTGAAGGTAATTCATTCCAAAATAAGCGCAATCCTCTGACTTCACATTATATTTGTATTCTTTCAGCATCTATTTAAATGAATATGAGATTTGTCTATATTTTTTTCGGGATCATTTTTCTGCTCAGCGCCGCGGTCCAGTACAATGATCCGGATCCGGCCGTATGGATTGCCATTTATGGTGCAGCTGCCGCCGTTTCATTCCTGGGTATGCGCGACTTTCTGCCGAGGTGGGGTTATCTGCTTTTGTTTGTCATTTATGCAGGGGGAGCGATTTCCCAGTGGCCCCCGCATTTTGAAGGCATTTTCTTCAATGAACTGGCCACTATGCGTAATATGAATATAGAAGCAGCCAGAGAATCTCTCGGGCTGGGTATTTGTGCTTTGGCGATGTTGATCTTCAGCTTTATGAAGCGGGGTCGCTAATTTTCCAGCCACCGTATTTCTTTTACATCGAATTCACGGAGACCCGTCTCTGTGCCAACTATCAGTCGGCCTGTAGAGCTTGTACCGGTGATCTCACCCAGGAAAACCTCATCTCCACTCGAGAATAGTCGTTTTTCTCCAATACCTGCCAGATGGCGGAGATAGTTTTGGTGAATTATATCCTTGCCGTCTTCGGATAATATCAGGTAGTATTTTTCGAGGTACTCCATCATGGCCGGAAATTCTTCCTGCAGGTCGTATGTGGACCCCGTGATATTTTTCAACGATACCGGAAGCGGATTTTGAAAAACAGTCTGGTTCATATTTAAGCCGATTCCCGCTATAGAGTGACTAATTCCTGAACCTCTCAAGCCATTCTCAATTAATGTGCCACAAATTTTCCTGCTGTTTAAAAGAAGATCATTCGGCCATTTGATCCGGACATTTTCATCTGTTTTTGAGGAGAGATAATGGAAAAGCCCGAGGGCGACAGTCTGACTGATCAGGAATTGTTCATGGGGTTTCAGGAATGCCGGTTTCATCACCAGCGAAAATGTAAAGTTCTTACCTTTTTCGCTTTCCCATGCATTGTTCCTCTGGCCTTTCCCATTGAGCTGGTTGTCGGTAATGACGACCGAACCTTCAGAGATGGCATCGTTTTGTAACATTTCAGCCGCAATGTCGTTAGTGGAATGACAACTTGGCAGGTAAATTACTTTTTTTCCAAACAAATGAGTTTTTATACAGGGGTTGTACACTTTTTGTGAGTTATTTTATACTTTTACCGAAAGACATTTTAACAAAAAACAAAAAAAAGATTTGGCAGGAATAGATAAACGACGCAAAAATAGGGAAGTATCTTCAGAAACCCTGAGCCGGTTGGTAGCGAAAGGAATGTTGGAAAAGAAGGGGACTGAGGTTACAATTTTAGATCTCCGCAATATCAATACCGCAGTCGCTGATTTTTTTGTAATCTGTTCAGGAAATTCCGACACCCAAATCGACGCTATTTCGCAGTCGGTTGAAGAGGAAGTTTATAAGGCTACCCAAATAGACCCTTGGCAGAAGGAGGGTAAATTAAACAGAGAGTGGATTCTCATTGACTATGTTGATGTCGTTGCCCATGTATTCCGGAAGGACAGACGGTTATACTATGACCTGGAGAGTCTTTGGGGAGATGCGCTGATCACTCATGTCGGAGAAGACGCTGCTATTCCAAGCGAAATTGAATGATATTTACGAAATCAAGGTTTTAGTATAAGATAACGGGTTATACTAAATGCCGTTGAGCGGGGGTGCAAGGCCTCTACAGATTATTTCTCCTACTACGAAACGCAAAAGATAATGCCAGAAAACGATAATAAAAGAAATCAGCCGAGTTCGAAGGGTCCTCAAAGAGGATACCAGGGATGGATTATTGCTGTTTTGATTGCAGCCATTCTTGGGATCACTTTTTTTAACCGTACGTCGGCTGTACGCGAGATTTCGCAGAAACGTTTTGAGAAAATGGTTTCTGACGGAGATGTCGCGCGGGTATTGATTGTAAACGACAAGATTGTTGAGGTAACGCTGAAGCCTGAAGCGTTGAAAAAAGATAACTATAAGTCTCTCAGTACGGATAACAGTTATTTCAGCGGCGAAGCGGGTCCGCACTATCAGTTTCAGATTACCTCTGCTGATACCTTCAAGAAAGATCTCGACAGAATCCAGGAGAATACCGCCGAGAGTGAACGCCTGGAGTACAAAATCGATTCAAGGAACGACTGGTCAAGTTTTTTGAGCACCTGGGGCTTCTTTATTGTGATGATTCTGGTGATGTATTTTGTGTTGGGCAGAATGTCCGGAGGAGTAGGGCCCGGAGGCCAGATTTTCAACATTGGAAGATCCAGGGCTACGCTTTTCGATGCTGAAAACAAGGTGAAAATAACATTTAGCGATGTTGCGGGCCTTGATGAAGCCAAGGAAGAAATCAAGGAGATCGTAGACTATCTTAAAAACGCAGAGAAATTCAAAAAACTGGGTGCTAAGATACCCAAAGGTGCGCTTCTGGTGGGCCCTCCGGGTACGGGAAAGACACTTCTGGCGAAAGCAGTTGCCGGCGAGGCTGCCGTTCCATTCTTCTCACTTTCAGGTTCTGATTTTGTAGAAATGTTCGTAGGCGTGGGGGCAGCGAGAGTGAGGGATTTGTTTAAGCAGGCGAAGGAAAAAGCACCTTGTATCATATTCATAGATGAGATTGATGCAGTAGGGCGTTCCAGAGGACGTGGAGCCATGCCTGGTGCCAATGACGAAAGAGAAAATACACTGAACTCTCTGCTCGTGGAGATGGATGGTTTTGCTACGGATTCGGGTATTATCATTCTGGCGGCGACCAACCGTCCGGATGTATTGGATTCAGCGCTTCTTCGTCCCGGGCGTTTTGACAGGCAGATCTCCGTAGACAAGCCGGATGTAATAGGCCGTGAAGCTATATTTAAAGTTCACCTGAAGCCGTTGAAGCTTTCAGAGGACGTCGATATTCAGAAACTGGCTGCTCAGACACCCGGGTTTGCCGGTGCAGAAATTGCGAATGTTTGTAATGAGGCGGCATTGATTGCGGCGAGGAGAGACCGGGACGAGGTGACTATGCAGGATTTTCAGGATGCGATGGACCGCGTGATAGGCGGTCTTGAGAAGAAAAACAAACTCATATCCCCTGAAGAAAAGGAGATCGTGGCTTACCATGAAGCAGGGCACGCTGTGGCGGGCTGGTTTCTGGAACACGCCGATCCGTTGGTGAAGGTGACGATTGTTCCCCGGGGCGTCGCTGCGTTGGGTTATGCCCAGTACCTTCCGAGAGAGCAGTATCTTTATCGCACCGAGCAGTTGTTCGACGAGATGTGTATGACATTGGGAGGCCGGGCTGCTGAGGACGTCATATTCGGCAAGGTTTCTACCGGGGCGTTGAGCGATCTGGAGCGGGTCACCAAAGTGGCCTACAGCATGGTTACTGTATATGGGATGAATGACCGCATAGGTAATATCTCTTACTATGACTCCAAGCAAAATGATTATTCGTTCACTAAGCCGTATTCTGAGGCCACGTCCGAAGCGATTGATCAGGAAGTGAGGAAGCTGATCGACGAGGCTTATCAGTTTACCAAGAACCTTCTCGTTGGGAAGCGGACTGAGCTGGAACTGATCGCTAAGGAGCTTTTGAAGAAGGAGATATTGTTTCAGGGTGATCTCGAAATACTGATAGGGAAAAGACCTTTTGAAAAGGAAACCAGTTATCAGGCCTATATCAACCGGAAGTCCAATGAAGAAGCAGCTATCCACAGCGAGGTAGTGAAGCACGCTGAGGCGGAAAAAGCTGCCGGAGAGAATGGCGAGACGGTGGAAACTGAGGAAGGAGAGTCCGCTTGATATCGCTGTCAACATATAATTGAAAATCGAGAGAGCAAGGCGATGACCCTTGCTCTTTCTGTAACCATTTTAAAATATGAATCCGGTGAAATTCTCTGTGAGCCGTTTATTGACGAACGGAACGGGCTGTGCGCTCCTCAGCTTTTTTCTGATTTTGGAAGTGAGTGCCCAAAAAGAAATATTGTATGAGCAGTATCGTCAGAATCCGATGGGAATAAATCCAGGGTTCACCGGGGTCAGGGAGGACTTCAACCTCACCGGGATGTTCAGAAGGAGATGGTTTACCCTTCCTAATTCTCCGGTTACGCAGTCTTTTGCCATGGACGGGACGGTGGCTGACGGAAAGTTGGGTTTAGGGTTTCAGGCGTTGAATGACAGGATGAGTCCCTTTACAACAACAGGCTTTTATGGTTCGCTGGCTTACCATCTCACTACATCGTCCGGTATAAAGTTGTCGGCCGGAGGGCAGGGTGGAGTGAATGTACTGCCGGTTTATGATCCGGGCATGTCCGGTGGAAATTCAAACAAAGCCCTGGGGAGTTTCGGCGTGGGGGTGTGGGTGCAATCTGATGGTTTCTATGCCGGGGTTTCCATCCCGGAGTTGCTGTCCCAGCGATTCGGACTGATTGGGTTGCCCGGGCATTATGTGCATCCAGTGTATATTACCGGAGGAGTAAAGCTCAATGTCGATAATGATTTTTTTATAATTCCTTCAGCGCTTGTAGTGAAAAGTCCGGGATCATTTCATGCTGACATAGGCGGTAGAGTATGGTGGCATGAGCAAATCGGAGCGGGGGTTTTTTATCAAACGGCTCATCCCTCGCGTTTTCAGTTGAATTTTGAAATTATGGTATCCAAAAATGTCCGCCTCGGTTATAATTATAATTCCAAAGCCTATGAAAACCAGTATACTTTGGGTTCTGCGGCGCCACAGGGGATGCATGAGCTGATGTTGAAGCTGGTACCAAGTCCTTCCCGCTTTCATTTGAACTGATAATTTTATTCTACTTGAATTAGTAATTTTATTAAAGCAAAAGCTTTTTTTGTGTTTTTGTTTAGATAACATCGCTTAACTTTGCACAAACAAGAAAATCACATAAGTGATGGATAAATATTCATATATAGCCAATTCAGAAGTTACTTACATAGAGGAATTGTTCAATTCCTACCAAAGCAATCCTGAGTCAGTGGATGAGGGATGGCGCAAGTTTTTTGAGGGATTTGAGTTCTCTCAGAAATATCCTCTAAACGGGAATGGTCACAAGGGTGCCGCGTCATCTGCAGGCGCTGATCAGTCCGGAGGCGTTTCTTCCGGTAATATTCAGAAGGAGATGGAGGTAGTACACCTGATCAGAGGTTATCGGTCAAGGGCTCATTTGCTTGCCAATACCAATCCTATACGCACACGGGTGGATAGGTCTCCCAAGCTTGCTCTTACAGATTTTAATCTCTCCGAGGAAGATCTTGATACCGTTTTTGAAGCCGGGATAGAAGTTTTCGGGAAGCCGGCAAAGCTGCGGGATATTGTAGAGGCATTGAAAAAGATCTACACAGGAAGTATTGGTTTCGAGTATCTTTATATCCGCGATCGCGAGCAGAAGGCCTGGCTTAGAAAAAAAATAGAACACGAGGCACTACACTTTGATTATGCGATAGAAGAGAAAAAACATATCCTTTCCAAACTCAACGAAGCGGTTGTTTTTGAGAACTTTCTGCATACGAAATATCTGGGTCAAAAGCGATTCTCCCTGGAGGGCGGTGAGACGACCATACCTGCCCTTGACGCGATGGTGAACAAAGCGGGAGATCTTGGTGTAAAGGAGGTCATGATCGGTATGGCTCACAGAGGCCGTCTGAATGTGTTGGCCAATATCATGCGCAAAACTTATGAGCAGATATTCAACGAATTTGAAGGGAATTTGCCTGATCAGGTCTGGGGCGATGGAGATGTAAAGTACCACATGGGCTTTGCGAGCAGTATTGTCACGCCTTCGGGTAAAGAAGTTCATTTGCGGCTTGCGCCGAATCCGTCCCACCTGGAGGCTGTAAATCCTGTAGTGGAGGGTGTGATCAGGGCGCGTGCCGATAGTATGTACGGAAGCGACTATGATAAAGTATTGCCTGTCCTTATCCATGGGGATGCCGCTGTGGCAGGTCAGGGGATTGTGTATGAGGTGACGCAAATGGCCAATCTTGAAGGCTATTATACCGGAGGCACCATCCATTTTGTGATTAATAACCAGGTAGGTTTTACGACCGACTTTAAAGATGCGCGTTCAAGTATATATTGTACGGATATTGCCAAAATCGTAGATGCGCCGGTATTGCATGTCAACGGAGATGATCCTGAAGCGGTGGTGTACTGCATGCGCCTGGCTGTAGAGTACCGTCAGAAATTCAATAAAGATATCTTTATTGATATGGTATGTTACCGTCGCCACGGACATAATGAAGCCGATGAGCCTAAATTCACGCAGCCCGTTCTGTATGGTCTGATCGATAAGCATCCGAATCCACGTGAAATTTATCAGGGGGTATTGGCTGCGCGCGGTGACGTGGATGCGGAATTGGCGTCCAAAATGGATAAGGAATTCAAAGCACTTCTGCAGGCCCGCCTGGATATGGTGAAGCAGAAGGAGGTGCCTTATGTAATGCCTAAGCTCGATCAGGCCTGGCAGGCGTTGCGACCTGCAACACCGAAGGATTTCGATAAATCCCCTGAGACTGGAGTTACTCTGGACATACTGGAGAAAATCGGGCATGCGATCGTCAATGTTCCCAAGGGATTTGCGCCGCTCAAGCAGATAGAAAAATTGCTCAAAGATCGTAAACAAATGATTTTTGAGACGAAGAAAGTAAACTGGGCTACTGCCGAGTTGCTTGCCTATGGCTCTATCCTGGCGGACGGTAAGATCGTGCGTTTAAGCGGTCAGGACGTTCAGCGAGGTACTTTCTCACACAGGCATGCCGTGCTTCGCGATTCTGAGAGCAATCTTGCTTATACCAACCTGAACCATATACAGGATGAGCAAGGGCGCTTTATGATCTATAACTCGCTTCTTTCAGAGTATGGAGTACTTGGTTTCGAGTTCGGGTATTCGATGGCTAACCCTGATGCGCTTGTGATCTGGGAAGCGCAATTCGGAGATTTTGCCAACGGAGCCCAGGTGATGATCGACCAGTTTATCTCTTCTTCCGAGACCAAATGGGACAGATGGACAGGACTGGTGCTTTTGTTGCCTCATGGATATGAAGGACAGGGCCCCGAGCACTCCAATGCCCGTCCTGAACGGTATCTTCAATTGTCGGCCAACTATAATATGATTGTGGCCAACGTGACCACTCCTGCCAACTTGTTTCACCTGCTGAGGAGGCAGATGGTGTATCCGTTCCGGAAGCCGTTGATCCTGATGTCTCCGAAGTCTATGCTGCGTCATCCATTAGCTGTTTCGGATATGTCGGAGCTGGTGGAGGGCAGATTCAGAGAGGTGATCGGTGATGAATATGTGAATCCTAAGAAGGTGAAGAAGGTGCTGCTTGTTACAGGTAAACTATATTATGAACTGTTGGAAAAACAGCAGAAGGAAGAACGCGATGACGTGGCGATTATCAGGCTGGAGCAAATGCATCCGCTTCCCCAAAATCAGATAGAGGCTGAGCTTGCAAAATACAAAAAGGCCAAAGTGTGCTGGATACAGGAAGAGCCTACCAACATGGGTGCCTGGACTTATCTTTTAAGAATGAATACCGGGATTTCAATGGATGTAATCGCTCGTAGGTCCAGCGCTTCACCGTCCACCGGTTTTTCTAAAATACATGCCAAAGAGCAGGCGGAAATAATTGAGAAAGCATTTGAGGTATAGGAGGGAAGGGGTAGAGTTTCTTTCTTAAATGTCGTTGTAAATAAGAATAATTTGAAAACCAGCTGGTTTTCCCTTATATTAAATTTTTAGTAAAACAGGTGCGCTAGCATTTCTCAATTATGGCTGAAATTGAAATAAAAGTTCCCGCTGTCGGAGAGTCGATATCCGAAGTTACAATAGGGACGTGGTATAAAGCGGATGGTGATTATGTGAAGTTGGATGAAGTAATTTGTGGTTTGGATTCAGACAAGGCTACTTTTGAATTGGCGGCCGAAGCTGAAGGTGTGCTTCGTATCAAAGCCTCAGAAGGGGACGTAGTTCCTATCGGAGGTGTGATTGCTTCTATCGAAGCCGGCGCTGCAGCTGCTAAAGCAGAGGAAAAGGCTCCGGCTCCCGCTGCTTTAGCGACGACTGACAAGGTACCCGCTTCTTCTTCTCCCGCTTCCGCTACAGGCAAAGTAGTAGAGATGAAGATTCCAACGGTTGGAGAATCTATCACTGAAGTCACGATTGCGTCATGGAGTAAGAAGGACGGTGACCTGGTGGAGCTGGATGAAGTGATTTGCGAACTTGAGTCCGATAAGGCTACGTTTGAACTTCCGGCTGAGGCTACCGGTGTGTTACGCATTGTGGGAGCGGAAGGAGATACACTCGCGATAGGCGATGTTATCTGCCGCATTGAGGTGGGTGCTGCTTCCGCAGATGCTTCTGCTCCGTCGGCTGCTTCTGCTACACCTCCGGTTGAGAATACCAAAGATAAAGCATTTGCTGCGGGACATTCTTCTCCGGTGGCGGCTAAGATATTGGCGGAGCGTGGGATAGACCCCGCCGATGTAAACGGATCCGGAGCGGGTGGAAAAATCATGAAGGAGGACGCGTTGAAGGCGCAAAAGCCGGCACCGTCTGAAAAGCCTGCCGCCAGCGCTGCGCCTGCTCAGCCTGTGAAACCTGTGGTTTCGGCTCCTGCGCCTTCGGGGGATAGGGGGCAGCGTCGTGAAAAGCTTTCTTCACTGCGCAAGACGATCGCCAAACGACTGGTAAGCGTTAAGAACGAAACAGCCATGTTGACCACTTTTAACGAGGTAGACATGAAGCCTGTGATGGATCTTCGTTCCAAATTCAAAGATAAGTTTAAAGAGAAGCATGAGGTAGGTCTTGGATTTATGTCCTTCTTTACAAAAGCTGTAACGGTGGCTTTGAAAGATTTCCCTGTGGTTAATGCTTACATAGATGGAGATGAGCTGATTTTGAACGATTATGCCGACGTTTCCATCGCTGTATCTACGCCAAGGGGCCTGGTAGTACCGGTGATCAGAAATGCCGAGAAGCTTTCTTTTGCAGAAATAGAAAAGGAAATTATACGTTTGGCACTGAGAGCACGTGACGGTAAGCTGGGAATTGACGAAATGACCGGCGGAACTTTTACAATTACCAATGGGGGGATTTTCGGCTCCATGCTTTCAACCCCGATCATCAATGCACCGCAGTCTGCCATTCTGGGTATGCACAATATCGTAGAGAGAGCGGTTGTAGTGGACGGTCAGATTGTGATCAGGCCGATCATGTATGTCGCGCTTTCTTATGACCACCGGATCATAGATGGTCGTGATTCAGTAGGGTTCCTGGTAAGAGTAAAGCAACTGCTGGAGGATCCTACGAGATTGCTGCTTGAATTGTAAGCGAAAATTACGATCTTAGTAACGGAACAGCCTTGAGTAGTACTCCATGGCTGTTCTTTTTTTTGGTAGTTTTAGCCGGTACATGCAAGTGAATTGAAAATGATTCGTGTGCGGCCGGATCACGAAGGGTAAATCAAAGGTAAATTTGGTATTCAGATATCAGTAAGTCATGTATATGAAAACGCTCATACGTATTTTGTTTTTGACGGGGTGGTGTGCTCCGCTGATCGCCCAGGACAAGGTGGAGATCACAGGGAGCATTCAAGGTGTTCCTGATCATACACCTGTGCTGTTGTTTGGGCAGAACAATGTAGTAGATTCAGCCCGTGTGAATGGTGGGAAATTTCGATTATCCGCCAGTGCGGAAGGAGGTGGTATTTTCAGGCTGCTTCTGCCTGAATATCAGAGACAGGGGAGCATCGCTTCTCAGGAGCTTTATCTGGAACCAGGTCAGGTGAGTTTGAAGGCATCTGGTCCGCTTTTTCTGCATGTAGAGTTGGGGGGGGAGCGCATTTGCGAAGGATCAGAATGATTATCTCAAACAGAAAGATTTGATTGAATCCCGGGAGGCAATACACGCATTTGACAAGGAGTACCTGAGAAATCCTGCCTCCGTTGATTCTATCAGGTTTGCTGCTATGCCTGTGTTTATGAAGATAAGGGATGCTTCCATGCGCTGGGTGGAAGCCAATCCAAGTTCGGTTGTATCGCTTTATCAGATTTATACGATGTTGAGCGGGCAGCAAATCCGTCCGGGCGATGCTTATACACTTTTTAAGAATTCACCTGCTTCTTTGGCTGAAAACAATATATATAAGCACCTGAGTGAGGTACTCAGGGTAGAAAAAATTACGGAAGTAGGAAAAAAGGCACCGGTCTTTTCACAGGCAGATTCATTGGGGAAAACGGTGAGTGTTGAAGATTTTAAGGGGAAGTATCTTCTCGTAGATTTCTGGGCAAGCTGGTGCAAGCCCTGCCGCAAGGAAAATCCCAATCTGGTCAATGCATATACCAGGTTCAAAAGTAAGGGTTTGGAGATTTTAGGAGTTTCTCTGGATAATAACAAAGCAGCCTGGCTGAAATCGATAAAGGAAGACGGTCTTACCTGGGTCCAGGTGTCTGATCTGAAAGGCTGGAGAAACGCAGTGGCTGTGCAGTACGGCGTAAACTCCATTCCATTTAATATGCTTCTCGATGCCAATGGGGTGATCGTGGCGAAGAACCTGGGAGGTGATGAGCTTGAGTACAGACTTGCCGAGATACTGGGCCAGTGAGTACAGTATCCCGGCTTACAAATATTTACCGGCGGCAAGCATCAGGCATACCCATCCGGCAATCAGGAAAAGGCCACCTATCGGAGTAATCGCACCAAATTTGGTAATCCCTGTCAGGCAAAGGATATACAGTGAGCCTGAAAAGATCAGGATTCCGGCTATGAAAGCATAGCCCGACCAATGTAAGAATTTCTCCGCGCCGGGTATTCCAGGCTTCTGAAGCAATACGGCGATCAGTACGAGAGCCAGTGCGTGGTAGAACTGGTATTTCACGGCTGTTTCATACGTGTCCAAACGTCCGGAAGCAGTGAGCGCAGCCTTGAATGCATGTGCACCGAAGGCGCCGAGTGCTACGGATAACGCGCCAAAAAGTGCGCCGGATTGAAGAAAGAATTTCATGGTATTTTCTTTTATTTTGGTTTATTCTCTTTGTTTGATTGCTCCGAAAGCAGCGAAGCACAGATTCTTGTGAAGCACCTCCACTGTTTGAAACCCGGTTTTTTTTAACAGATCAAGCTGGTAGGTGAGTGAACGAGGAGAGTCTTCTTTTTCAATATAGTCCAGTACTTTCCCACGATATTCTTTACCTCCGTAGTTTTCCAGATAATCTCCGTACTTATCCCAGATGACTTTTGTGATTTCTTCTGATTCCTGAAGAACCAGATCAGATATCCACAAGCTGCCGCCCGGAACAAGCAGCGAAAAAAGTTTATTAAAAACAGATTCCCAATCAGAATCTTCTCTGAGATGATGAAGTACCGCTCCCGCGAGTATAATGTCAAAATGCTCCTCCGGCAATGCCGCCGTACGAATATCTCCCTGGATAGTTGTTACCCCCGAAGTTTCATAGCTTTGCAAGCGGTTTTCGGCACGTTCGAGCATCGGAAGGCTAAGATCTACGAGCGTACAGGCCATACCGGGGATTTTAGAAAGCATGGTGATCGTGTAGTTCCCCGCCCCGCAACCCACGTCAAGAAGATTCGCGGCTTTGGGATTTACGCGGGCAGCAGCGTCGGTTATGAGTTCGAGTGAGACAAGTGCATCTATGGTAGAAACCTGACCTGTGTCGAGATTTGCAAATCTTTCAACATCGTTGTCGAAGCGTTCTTTTATTTCCTTTGTAGACGATTTCATAGGTTTTTAAGGATGTTTTATGATCAGAATACCTGTGTCCGTAGTAAATCCTCCAGTGTTTCGCGTCTTCTCACGAGTTGCGTGCGCCCGTTATCAATGAGGACTTCAGCCGGCCTCATCCGGGAGTTATAATTGGAACTCATAGAAAACCCATACGCCCCTCCATTCATGAAAGCCAGAATGTCTCCCTGACGCACTTCAGGGAGGTCTCTGTTCGAAGCGAACGTATCTGTTTCACAAATGTATCCGACTACGTGATAATTTTTCAACTCGCCGTCGGGATTGGACACATTCAGGATATGATGATAGGATCCGTACATCATCGGGCGCACCAGGTGATTGAGGCCTGAATCCACATGTACAAAGGTACAGGCAGGGTCCTCTTTTATCACGGTGGCCTTCACAAGCAAATGTCCGCACTCGCTTACCAGGAATTTTCCCGGCTCGAACCATAGCTGGAGCTCTCTTCCATATTTTTTGCAGAATGCATGGAAGCCTTCAGAGATGGCAGTACCCAGCTTTTGCATATCTGTGACGGCATCGTTAGGTTTATATCCTACTTTAAAGCCCCCTCCCAGGTCGATGATTTTAAGATCGGGGAAATGCATGGCCGTTTCGAACAAGATGTCTGCTACCTGTAGAAACGGAGCAGCATCTTTGATGTCCGAACCGGTATGCTGATGTAAACCGACGACTTGTATATTATAGGTTCTGATGATATCCAGAATACGATCCAGGAGCAGGACGGATATCCCGAACTTCGATTCGGCATGCGCTGTCATGATCTTGGCATTTCCTCCCGCTGCTACATTGGGTTTGATACGGATCATACAAGGTTTGGAGTTGCCGTAGGTCTGCCCGAACCATTCGAGAAGCGGAAGGCTGTCTATATTAACCATGGCGCCGGATTCGACAGCACGCTGCACTTCTTCAAAGCTTACGCCACTCGGCGTGAAAGTGCGGTGAGATGCCAGGTCGCCGGCGAGCCGGCCTCTCTCCAGGTCCGCCGAAGACACCGCCGCCAACTCTACACCAAGGGACTTCATTAAGCTTAGTATAGCGAGGTTTGTGTTGGCTTTGCAGGCAAACTTGATCCGGAGATTTACGCCTGAGAAAGCTTCCTTAAGTTCTCTGACTTTTCTTCTGATGGTTTCACCATCGTATACATATAAAGGCGTGTCGTACTGGCCGCTGAGGGCGACGAGGTCAGTTTGTTGGATGTGAGTTAACCGCTCAGGAAATGACATTCGTAAAAGAGTATTGGTGTTTGGTATATTTATCGGGCTTAACGTTCCGGGTATCAAAGGTACTTTTCAAGATAAGATTCCATCTCCCGTTGCATGCTCTTGGCTTCTGCTTTGGCTTTTTCTGCAAAATCCGTTCCTTCTCCAGCATATAGGATACTTCTGGAAGCATTGACCAGCAGGCCGCAGTGTTTATTCATGCCATGACGGGATACTTCTTCCAGATTTCCTCCCTGTGCGCCGACACCTGGCACGAGCAGGAAGTGATCGGGGATAAGACTGCGAATATGTGCCAGATCGGCTGCTCTTGTTGCTCCTATTACATACATCATTCGTTCATGATTGGCCCAAAGCTGAGACGTCTTCAGTACTTTCTCAAACAACAGCCCGTCAGGACCGGAAAGACGCTGGAAATCATTGCTGCCCGGATTTGAAGTAAGTGCAAGAAGGATCACCCATTTATTTTTATAGGTAAGAAACGGCGTCACCGAATCCTCCCCCATGTAAGGAGCAACGGTGACCGAATCAAACTCAAGTCCGGATGATGATTTGTCAAAAAAAGTTTTGGCATACAGCCCTGACGTATTTCCTATATCTCCCCGTTTTGCATCGGCGATGGTAAAATGGGAGTTGGGAATGTATTCAAGTGTTTTTTGGAGGCTTTCCCATCCTGCGGGGCCTAAGGCTTCATAAAAGGCGATGTTAGGTTTATATGCCACGCAGAACTGCGCAGTCGCGTCTACTATCCTTCTGTTGAATTCGAAGACAGGATCCTTTTCTTTCAGCAGATGTTTCGGGATTTTGTTCAGATCCGTATCCAGTCCCACGCAGAGGTAGGAGGCCGTTTTTTGAATGTTAAGGAAAAGTGATTGATAATCCATGGGTATGTAATGAAGGGCTGCAAGTGACTGTAAAAATAAATGCAGTCAGGATTGGCAACCACTACGATTTTGTCACAATATATATTTGCCATTCAGATTGCAAACACTTTTGCAAAGCTGAATGGCAAATATACTAGGAACATACCGATAGTAATAATCTGAGCGGAGAAAGGATAGGGTCGTAAGTCGTGATGCACGAAAAATGAAAACAGTAACGATCGTATATTGGGCAGACGGACTGTTGTCGTGCAGTTGTCGGTTGTGTTGAATTTGTTTTTCCTGGATACAAGAAGATGGGTTAAAAACTATAATCGCACGAATTCCACGCGTCGGTTTTGGGCTTTACCGGATGCGGTATTGTTGGATTGGACGGGTTGGCTTTCTCCTTTGCCATCGGTCTGCATGCGGGATTCACTGATTCCATAAAAATTGATGAGCGCATTTTTTACCGCAGAAGCTCTCTTTTTCGATAACGCAAGGTTGGCGGCTGCATCACCATCGCTATCGGTATGGCCTATTATTTTTACATTAACTGTGGGGTTCTCCTGTAGTGTACTTGCGATTTCTTTTAGCACTATACCGCTTTCCGGTTTGATAACATCGCTGTTTACGTCAAATTGAATTCCTGTCGTCACAAATTTACCTTCGGTAATCAGTTTGCTTCTGGTGTCTTCGCCTGCGGCGGCATAGCGGATATTGGTTATGAGTAATTCGCAGTCATTAAAGAAACGTCTTGAAAATGCGAGGTTATAGGGTTTGTTTTCCGCAAAAAATCGCGGAGCATCTACCAATTTACTTTCATTTACATAAACACGCAGACGTCCTTTTTGCCGCCAGATAGACACTTTTGCAAATCGTTTCCCTTTGTCTGACCACTGGGGCATAGGAATCTCATTATTAATTTCATTTTCACCACTGCTCGGTAATATTTGAATTGAAATCAGATCAGCTCCGGGATGTAGATATAAAATGGAAGAACTCCATCCAAATAATACGTCTTTGAAAAGCTGGCTTTTATCCGTCGTGAAGTTTAGCCCCAGGCCTGAATAGTTATTGCTGGGATCACCTATCAGACCTGCTTCAAATTCTAACGTGAAGTTATCTGGTAATTCCTTGATATTTTCTGGAATAAATGCTCCGTTTTTGGTCATAGAGAGCCATTTTCCGGATTTTCCCTGAACGTTAACGACCTCGCCACTGGCATTGGTATTGAATTCGGCGGGGAAATCACCGATATTCAGGCGTTCAAAATTATCAAAGTACAAAACCTTATTTCCGGGTTCAAAATCGAATTTCGAATTTGACTTTACAGAACTACTATTAACGTTATTGTTCCCACCGCCATCTGCCGGGTCGGAGGAATGGGCAGAGGTATCTGACTTTTCGTCCGGTTTCTTTTTATCTTTCTTCTTGAACAAGCCGCCGATTCCTTCCTCGACTTTGTCAAAACCCTTATCTATTGTCTGATCAATTCTGCCATTCGCCCGATCAGTTGCCTTGCGTTCAGCAGTTTTCTTCGGATCGATGATTTGCGCTAATGCGGAGTGGCCAATGATACAAAGGGCAAGAATAATGTGGGATTTTTTCATAAACGCGGTAAAAATTTCGGTGAAGCTCAAATATTCTTCAATTCATGATCAATTGAAATGGATACTTATCAAATGCCCGTTCTGATTGAGTGATCAGCAATAAAGCTTACTTTGTCCGACTGTCCGTCAACACATTCCATAAATATATTTACTACTTTTGAGCCGGATCTCAAAACACAAATTCTTTTGAATTTTTTACCTCACAGCAACCTCCTGAATGGCCACCTGGAATGGGCGTTGTTTTTTTTCTGTGCCTTGCTGATCGGTATGTCAAAAACAGGTATTCAGGGTATAGGTGCTTTGACAGTACCGTTGCTGGCCATCCTTTTCGGGGCTAAGAGTTCTACGGGTATCTTACTGCCCATTCTTTGCTTCGCCGACCTGATCGCCATTATTTACTATCGCCGGGATTTCAAACTGAAGTATATACTTCCTTTACTTCCCTGGAGTATTACGGGGCTTTTGATTGCCCTACTGGTGGATCACGGTATTCCGCCCTCTCAGTTCAGGAGGCTGATGGCCTTTTGCATTTTCCTGGGATTGGCCGTGCTGTTCTGGTCGGAGAGAAAGGGTAAAACAGAAGATATTACCGGTCGCGCCTGGTATTCGCCGCTCTTCGGTACGGTGATGGGCTTTGCTACCATGATCGGAAATGCAGCGGGTCCTATTATGTCCGTTTATCTTTTGTCTACCAAACTTCCCAAATATGTGTTTATCAGTACGGGAGCCTGGTTTGTAATGATCGTCAATCTGATAAAGGTTCCGCTGCAGGTATTTGTGTGGGATAACATCAATATGGAAGTGTTGATGCTCGATCTTACTACCGTCCCTTTTTTATTGATAGGTGCATGGATGGGAGTAAAGCTGGTGAAAGTGCTGCCGGAAGCAAAGTTTCGGGCTGTTACCATCGCTTTAACGATTGTAGCTACGGCTATGTTGCTCTACTAGGCGTTTGATGAGTTTATAAGGCCTGTTATTAAAGATAGTGAGAAAAAACGAGAATTACAAAAAAAAGATAAAGTATGATGCTGAACCGTCTGTGTTTGTTAGTCGTATTGTCGGGAATTTTCGCTTGCCCGGCCAACGCCCAGGAAGATCTCTGTCGCGGGAACTACTTTACCGAAGAACAGGGGCGTAATTTCCTTACCGCTGTAAAGCCTGCGTCCCGAACGGAGTGGGATGCCCGAGCCACGAAAATAAGACAGAATCTTCTGCGCGGGATGGATCTGCTTGACGTGCCGCCTTCTCCCGGTACTGCACCCATCGTCAGGCATACGCGTGTAATGGATGGCTATGTCATAGAAAATGTAGCTTTTGAGAGTTTGCCCGGGGTATATGTGACCGGTAATCTTTACAGGCCCACAGCTGCCTATACTTCTCTTCCCGGGATATTGGCACCTCACGGTCATGGGAATAATCCCGACGGGCGTTTTCGCGACCAGACGCAGATCAGGTGCGCCATGATGGCCAGGATGGGTGCGGTGGTTTTTACCTGGGACATGATCGGTCACGGCGAATCCCAGCAATGCAGACACAATATTGATAAAGCGCTCAAGCTTCAGACCATCAATAGTATCCGGGCACTGGATTTCCTTTTGGCCCAGCCTGGCGTGGATGCTGAGCGTATCGCTGCAACGGGTGAATCCGGTGGTGGTACGCAGACCTTTATTCTCACGGCCATTGATCCCAGAATAAAAGTTTCGGTTCCTTGTGTGATGGTATCGGCACATTTTTTCGGGGGATGCCAGTGTGAAAGCGGAATGCCCATTCACAAGAAAGGGACATTTCAGACCAACAATGTAGAAATAGCTGCGCTTGCGGCTCCGCGCCCGATGCTCCTTATCTCTAACGGTAAGGACTGGACAAAGAACAATCCAGCTGTGGAATTTCCCTATATCCGGGATATATATGCGCTTTATGGAAGCGCGGGGAATACCGGTAATGTGCACCTTCCTCTGGAAGGTCATGACTACGGGCCCTCCAAGCGGAAGGCTGCCTACGATTTTCTGGGCATGCACTTGTCATTGCCATGGAAAGCCCCGCAAAACGCGCAGGGTGAAGTAGATGAATCCTGGATCAGGGTGTTGGATCAGAAAGACCTCGAAGTATTTGACAATGGTTCACGCAGACCGGCTAATTATCTGATGGGAGATGAAAAGATATCGTCGCTACTTTAAATAAAGGAAGTTATTGATAATGTCGGTGAGAAAGCTGAAGAGACCTACTTCAGTTCCAATTGCTGACACGCCTTCTCGGCTGCAGATTGTTCTGCTTTTTTCTTCGTGAATCCATTGCCCTGGCTGAAGGGAAGATCGTCGACATAAAGTTGAGAAATAAACTCACGGTGATGCCGGCTTCCTCTTTCTTCGAGAATTTCGAAGCGAATCTCTTTACTTTCGCGCTGGGCCCATTCGATGATGAGGCTCTTGAAATTGGCATTGTTCTGAACGATGCTGTCCAGATCGTAATGGGTAAGAAGCCTGCTGATGATGAATTTCTTGGTAAAGCGAAAACCTTTGTCCAGGTAAATAGCTCCCACAAAAGCCTCCAGTGCATCTCCATACATAGAAGAGCGCGGAGACATGCCGCGTCGGTTTCCATCGTATTCGATGAGTCCGTCGAGTCCGAGTTTTCGCGATATCTGGTTGAGTGTTTCCCTGTTTACGATGCGTGATCTTATCTCGGTCAGAAAGCCCTCGTCTTTATAAGGATACTTGGTGAAAAGGAATTCAGCCACGACCATGCCCAGAACAGAATCGCCGAGATATTCCAGCCTTTCATTCGATTCCCTGAATCCGTCTATTGCCGTTTGCTTCGACGCAGAAGTGTGTCTGAAAGCCAGCTGGTATACACTCAGATTTGAAGGGCGTTCGTCAAGGATCGTTTCGATAGCCTTCCTGAATAGCTTTTCTTCAGACTTGTCGCCGTTCGAAAATAGAGATATAATCGGTAAGAGAACGCGCTTGGCCAAATCAGTTCTACTCGTCTAATTTTT
>CAZAVR010000001.1:26258-37867 GCA_964488435.1 uncultured Cytophagales bacterium
ACTACGGAAGCATTGTGACCCCCAAAGCCAAAGGTATTGCTCATGGCAATATTGACCGTTCTGTGCTGAGCTTTGTTGAACGTAAGATTGAGACGGGGATTGATGTCGGGATCGTCGGTAAAATGGTTGATGGTAGGAGGTATTACCTGATCACGGATCGCGAGCACACAGGCAGCGGCTTCGATGGCTCCGGCGCCTCCCAGCAGATGACCCGTCATGGATTTTGTAGAGCTGATGTTCAGGCTGGTGGCATGCTCTCCAAAAAGCTTTTCAATAGCGATGATTTCCTGAGGATCTCCAATAGGCGTAGATGTACCATGCGAATTGATGTAGTCTACATCTTCAGGCGAAATCCTGGCGTCTTCAAGTGCATTTTTCATCACCATGTAAGCTCCGATTCCTTCTGGATGTGGTGCCGTGATATGATAGGCATCGGAAGACATTCCGCCTCCGATCATCTCGGCGTAGATTTTTGCACCGCGGGCTTTGGCATGCTCGTACTCTTCCAGGATGAGCGCCGCGCCGCCCTCGCCTAATACAAAACCGTTTCGATCACGATCATAAGGCCTTGAGGCTGTTTCAGGAGAGTCGTTACGCTCTGAAAGTGCTTTCAAAGCGTTAAATCCGCCTACACCTGCTTGCGTAACTGCAGCTTCTGACCCGCCTGTAATACATACCTGCATGACACCCAGGCGTATGTAATTGAATGAATCGATCAGTGCGTTGGTAGAAGATGCACAGGCAGAAACGGTAATGAAAGTAGGGCCTCTGAAGCCGTATTTAATAGAAATAACCCCAGATGTGCTGTCTACGATCATCTTCGGGATAAAAAAGGGATTGAACCGAGGGGTCTTGCCACTTTCGGAGTAGGAAATGACCTCATCTTCAAATGTTTTCAGGCCGCCGATACCCGACCCCCAGATAACACCGGCTTTGTCGAGGTTTAGTTGATCCAGGGCAAAGCCGGCGTCTTTCATCGCTTCGTCTGCTGCGATGACGGCGTACTGTGTAAAGGGATCCATCTTACGTGCTTCCTGGCGAGGAATAAACTCTGTGACATCAAGCCCTTTTACCTCGCAGGCAAACCGGGTCTTGAACTTTTCGGTATCGAACTTGGTAATAGGTGCAGCTCCGCTGACCCCTGATACCAGGTTTTCCCAAAAGGTTGAAACATCATTTCCTATCGGAGTAACTGCCCCGATTCCAGTAACGACTACACGTTTGAAACTCATAAAATGAACTAAAGAAAAATAAAATTCCCTCGGATAGTGGTAAAGATTTACTTTACGTTATCCTGAAGATAGGCGATCGCCTGACCTACGGTACCGATATTCTCAGCCTGATCATCAGGGATAGAGATGTTGAATTCTTTCTCGAACTCCATAATCAACTCCACAGTATCAAGTGAGTCTGCTCCGAGGTCATTGGTGAAGCTTGCTTCGCTAGTGACTTCTGATTCCTCTACGCCGAGTTTCTCGACGATAATTTGCTTAACTCTTGCTGCAATTTCTGACATTTTATTGAACACTTTTTGGTTAAAAACGCAACAAAGAAATATATTTCAGATCATTTTTTCAAAAATAATTAGAAAAAGAAGTTTTAAATGCCGGAACAGGCGAATGGCGTGTGTTTGGAAACCTGCAGAATTTCAGGATTTTCGAAACGTAATCCAATTTTATAGTACCCGTTCAGTACGATATTGGTAAATTTGTAAAAAATAAATAATTTGAATTTTTCCCAGATTTCTATGCTGAATATTCCCAGATTGCCTTCTGCTGATTCTACTAATTTTTTCCTGATGGCAGGTCCATGCGCCATTGAAGGTCGCGATATGGCGCTGAGGATAGCCGAGCAGATTGCGGAGATTACACAACGCCATAAAATTCCTTTTATATTCAAAGGTTCTTACCGGAAAGCCAACAGGACAAAACTGGATTCCTTCATGGGTATAGGCGATGAACTTGCCTTATCTATCCTGAAGGAAGTAGGTGATACATTCAGCATACCTACGGTTACAGATATACATGAGGCGGGCGAGGCGGAGATGGCCGCGGGTTATGTCGATGTGCTTCAGATACCCGCTTTTCTTTGTCGGCAGACCGATCTTCTTGTAGCGGCGGCGAAGACCGGCAAGGCCGTAAATGTGAAGAAGGGGCAGTTTCTGTCAGGAGCCTCCATGCGGTTTGCAGTGGAGAAAATTAACGATACCCATCCTGATACACAGGTAATACTTACTGACAGAGGCAATACTTTCGGATACGGAGACTTGGTCGTCGACTTCCGGAATCTTCCTGAGATGCAAAACTTCGGCGTGCCTGTGGTCATGGATTGTACGCATTCCCTTCAGCAGCCTAACCAAAACAGCGGTGTCACCGGAGGGAAGCCCCAGCTTATTGCCACTATAGCCAAGGCGGCAATTGCTGTAGGCGCAGACGGGCTTTTTATTGAAACTCACTACAATCCCTCGGAAGCAAAGTCAGACGGCGCGAATATGTTACCCCTTGATCAGCTTGAAAAACTGATGGAGCAACTGGTGAGGGTTCGGCAGGCTATTTTGTAAATTGTATGAGGAACTCAATAGTTGTCACATCGTTTGTTTTTATATTACTGCTTCTTTTCTTTCCCGCCGCAGCACAACAGGATAGCGCCAGGCTTATCATTAAGCCAAAGCATGCCGTCGTGCCGGTTACTCTGGTCGCGTCCGGGCTGATTACCCAGGGGCGGATGAGTCGTTATTTCAGAGAGGAGTTCAAACAGCGGTACCCCGGTGTATATGGAAATAAGGCGGAAGACTATATCCCCTTTGCACCGGGAGTAATTAGTCTGGGTCTGGCAGCCTCCGGGGTAAAAGGACGTCACAGTTTTAAGGAACAGCTGCTGCTCGCTGTGGTGTCTAATGTCATAGCGCAAGGTGTGACGCAAGGTTTGAAAATGATTATCCAATATCCCCGACCGGATGGAAACGGATACGATTCATTTCCGTCCGGGCATACCACGGCGGCCTTTGCCAATGCCACCCTTCTTCACGAAGAGTATGGACACCGGAGTGCTTTTTACAGTATCGGAGGCTATGGTGTGGCTACTGCAGCCGGGGCAATGCGGATTGCCTCTGACAGGCATTGGGTTTCGGATGTTTTGGTAGGTGCGGGAACGGGTATTGGCGCGACAAAGGCGGTTTATCTGACTTATCCCTGGCTGAAAGGCAGAATTTCCAGGCGAAAGTAGAGATTTAGTTTGCGAGTGCCTTGGCAATAAGTTCCTCCACTTCTCCGGATGACGGCCTGGCAGCATTTGCCTGGACGATTCGTCCCGCTTTGTCAATCAGAATGTAACGCGGAATATAATAAAGTTTCAAAAAAACAGACCGCCCTGTTAAAAGAAGCAGTCTGTTTTTTTGAATCAAAAACCTATAGAATCTGAAAGCTCGCGAGCCTGACAAACTCATAAACGCGGTCGTCTATTTCCTGTTCGGTAAGATTGACAATGCGCTCCGTGCCGAACTTCTCAACACAGAAAGAGGCCATAGCCGAACCATATATCAGGGCGCTTTTCTGGCTTTCGAACGAAGTGTCGTCTACCTTAGCCAGGTAGCCGATAAACCCTCCTGCAAACGTATCTCCTGCTCCTGTAGGATCGAATACCTCTTCCAACGGCAATGCAGGTGCGAAGAAGATGCCTTCTTCGTGGAAGAGTAAAGCACCGTGCTCTCCTTTTTTGATGATAACGGTTTTAGGCCCCATGGCCCGGATTTTGGCAGCCGCTTTTCTCAGCGAGTACTCCTTTGATAAAATACGCGCTTCCTCATCGTTGATAGTGAGAACATCCACCAGCTTGAGTACATCCAGAAGGTCATCCCACGCGGTATCCATCCAGAAATTCATCGTATCAAGTACTACCAGCTTAGGGCGCGTTGTCATTCTTTGTAACACAGCTTTTTGCACGGAAGGGGAGATGTTGCCCAGCATCAGGTATTCGGTAGACTGATAGCTATCGGGAATGATCGGGTCGAAGTCGCCCATTACGTTCAGCTGGATGTCCACCGTATCACGGGTATTCATATCCGTATGGTATTTCCCCGACCAGAAAAACGTCTTTTCCCCTTTTCTGATCTGGAGGCCTTCCCTGTTGATTCCGTGTGATTCCAGCACGTTAATCATTTCCTCGGGGAAATCTTCTCCTACTACAGCAACGAGATTGTTTTTCAGAGTAAAATAAGAAGCTGAAAGGGTAATATAAGTTGCGGCTCCGCCTATGATCTTGTCTGTTTTGCCGAAAGGTGTTTCCAGGGCGTCAAAAGCCACTGAACCCACTGTGAGTAAACTGCTCATTCCTGTTTGAAAGTGTTTATATTATTTTATGAAAGTGATTACTTATTTATTGAAAGACAAACTCAGAGGACCGGATGCCTTTCAAATTCCTGGTCGGGATTGAAGAGGTAACGGTAGGTTGTATGGGTTTTAACCACTTTACCACCTAACAATTTGACGATACCGATCATCTTGGGATTGAAATCTCCAATCCAGTTCATCTCCAGATCCTTGTAAGGATATCCCGGTCGCCAGGCTACCGTAGAGTAAGCGAGTGCAATAGCCGATTCAATTCCTTTTTTCTGAAACTCGGGAATTACTCCGAAAATAAGTCCGAAGGCCTTTTTATTGGTTTGCCTGAAGGTATGGTAGAGGAATTTGAGCTTGCCGTACCAGTTGAGGTTCCCGTTTACGTGTTTGAATATCTGGTTCAGTTCCGGGAGCATAATATAAAACGCAATGGGTTGGCCCTCATGATAGCCGAACCACATCAGATCTTCTCTCAGAATAGGCGCCATTTTTTTCATAAGTGCTCCCGCTTTTTCCGGTGTCATTTCCGCCACACCCTGATGACTTGCCCAGGCTTTGTTATAAATGATGCGGAAGTCTTCGGTGTATTTGGGAAGTTCTTTTTTTGAGAGATGACGAAATTCATAGCCCGGGGTTTGGAAAATCCGTTCGGCTCTGCTAAAGAGAGAGGGGTGCAGGAGTCCTCTGACACGTGATTCATCCAGTGGAAGATAATAGGTAAGCTGATCGAAATAATTACGGAAACCGTAATCTTCAAAGAACTTTTTATAGTAGGGCAGATGATAGTCCATGCCGTAGTTAGGCTCCAGTTCATAACCATCCGTAAGCAGCCCCCACCGGCTATCACGTTCGCCAAAATTGATGGGCCCGTCCATGGCTTCCATACCATTTCCTAACAGCCAGGCTTTTGCCGTGTCAAAGAGTGCAAAAGCTGTTCTCTGGTCATTGGCGCATTCAAAAAATCCGAAACCACCCGTAGGTTGTTTGTTGCCTTTCAAGGCGTTGCCGGTGTTGTAAAAGGCAGCAATTCTTCCGACTGTCTGACCACTCTGATCAATAGCCAGCCAACGTTCACAATCTCCATTTTTGAAATACACGTTTACAGCAGGATCGAAAACGTTTTCAATGTCTTTGTCAAGCGGACGAATCCAATAAGGATTCTTTCTGTAAATACGTACCGGTAATTTGAGGAACTCCTTTTGCAGGTAAGCGTTGTGGCCGATTTTTACGATTTCCATCCGTTTTTGGTAAGCGGGTATAATTCTAAAAGAGTAAGTGGAAAAGAGCCGCTAATATAGGTAAAGTTGCCGAAAAGCTAAGGTGAGGGGCTTCCCCGGTTCTGTTTTACTCGATAAATCGGGAGTTATTGCTTATTTTTGCGGCAAGTTTAAAATTGATAAATTACATGTCCGGTTTTTCTGCGCAGCCTTTAAAGTTATACAATACACTTTCCCGTAAAAAAGAGGTTTTCGAACCGTTAGAGGCACCTTACGTCGGTATGTACGTTTGCGGCCCCACCGTTTACAGTGCTGTACATCTGGGGAATGTGAGGACATTCCTTACGTTTGATATTTTGTTCAGGTATCTCAAACACATTGGTTATACAGTCAGATATGTGAGAAATATCACGGATGTGGGCCATCTGGTCGGGGACGGTGACCAGGGGGAGGATAAAATTGCACGCATGGCCAAGCTGGAGAAACTGGAGCCTATGGAGATAGTTCAGAGGTATATGAATGATTTTCATGAGGTGATGCGAACATTCAATGCACTTCCTCCCAGCATAGAGCCCCAGGCAACAGGGCATTTGATTGAGCAGATAGAGGCCATAGAGAAGCTCATTGAAAAGGGGATAGCATACGAATCGGAAGGTTCTGTGTACTTTGATATTCCCAGGTACACAGAAGCGGGCCATGGCTACGGGGCTCTTTCAGGTCGCGTAATAGCGGATTTGCTGAACGAAACCCGTGAGCTTGACGGACAAGCCGAAAAAAGGAACCCTCTTGACTTTGCACTCTGGAAAAAGGCGGCTCCTGAGCATATTATGCAATGGAATTCTCCATGGAGCAGAGGATTTCCCGGCTGGCATCTGGAGTGTACCTGTATGAGTTCGAAGTACCTGGGGAGCCGGTTTGATATTCATGGTGGTGGTATGGACCTGCAATTTCCACACCACGAGTGTGAGATAGCCCAGGGCACAGCCTTGAACGGAGTGGAACCTGTGAGATATTGGCTGCATACGAATATGCTGACAGTCAACGGGAAAAAAATGTCGAAGTCGCTTAACAACTCATTTCTCCCTAATGAGCTTTTTACCGGAGATCATAAATTGTTGAATCAGGCGTACAGTCCTATGACTGTGCGTTTTTTTATGCTTCAAAGCCAATACAGAAGCACGCTTGACTTTTCGAACGATGCCTTGCTTGCTGCCCAGAAAGGCTACCACAGGCTTGTTAACGGGTTCAGGGTATTGCAGGGTATTCATTTTACTGAAGATCCGGAGGCGGCTGAGGATACCAAGAAAAAGGCAGACATCGGAGCCAGTATTCAAGGCTTCTATGACGCCATGAATGATGATTTGAATACGGCCGTGGCTATAGCAAATATGTATACCCTGCTCAAGTATGTGAATATGCTTTATATGAACCAGCTGAAGCCGGCTTCACTGGGAGAAGAGACGTTTAATTTGTTAAAGGACAGTTTCAATGTATTCTTCAGCGAGATCCTGGGATTGAAAGAGGAGAGGCCCGAAAGCGACGCGGTACTATCTGGAATGCTTGTTTTGTATCGTGAGTTTAAAGAATCCAAACAATATGACAAGGTAGATGAAATCCGGTCCTATTTCAAAAGTCAGGGCCTTTCCATTCGGGATATGAAGCACAGAATAGACTGGGCCTACGAAGAATAGATAGAGGCTGTCATGTCTTCTTTCAATGCTGTGGATTCAGCATTTGTCAGCATCTTGATAAGCAGGACATAACAAATCTCTCTCTTCAAATGTTTGCTAGTCATCTGCGTACCGCTTGAGTATCGGCTCATAGGAATCGATGCGGCGGTCGCGTAAAAACGGCCATGTCGTACGATAATAGTCTATTTTGTCAAGGTCGATTTCCTGCACGTGGACGGTTTCTGCTTCATGTGGAGCGAGGTAGAGTAATCTGCCATGGGGATTTGCGACAAAAGAGCCGCCCCAAAATTGCTGACCTCCTTCGGTTCCCACCCTGTTAACAGCCACTACATATACGCCATTGGCCACCGCGTGACTTCTCTGGATGGTTTGCCATGCATCGTACTGTTCTCTGTTGATTTCGGGATCGGTTTCATTCAGATCCCATCCAATAGCGGTCGGATAAAACAGGATTTCGGCACCTTTAAGAGTGGTAATACGTGCAGCCTCCGGATACCACTGATCCCAACAGATCAGGACGCCTATTTTTGCGTATCTGGTCTCAAATACTTTGTATCCTTCCGGTCCTGACGCACGGTGAGGAAGAGTAGCATCGCCCGGGGTGAAATAGAACTTTTCATAGTATCCGGGATCGTCCGGTATATGCATCTTGCGGTATTTCCCGAGATAGGTTCCATCAGCATCCAGCACTGCGGTAGTGTTGTGATAGAGACCTTGCGCCCTTTTCTCAAAAAGAGAGGCAATGATCACGACACCCAGTTCTTTGGCCAGCGTACCCAGTGTATCGGTGGTGGCGCCGGGGATAGGTTCCGCCAGCAGGAAGTTGCTGTGGTCTTCCACATCGCAGAAATACAGCGACCTGAACAGTTCCTGCAGGCAAATGATTTGCGCGCCGTCGGCTGCGGCTTTTCTTATATGTTCAATCGTTTTTGCGAAGTTGGCTTCAACATCTGCTGAGCAGCTGAGCTGGACCAGTCCTATTTTAACAGGTTTTGGCATCTTTTGATGGTTAAATTACTTTATCGAAGTACCGCAGGGCTGTTTCTGCAATTGCCTCTACGTTCTGTTTCTTCATGCAGTTGAAATGCCCTTTAGGACAGGACCGCGTTCCGTAATTCGAGCAGGGTTGGCAGGGCAGACCCGGTACCACAAAGTTCTGATATGGAGGCAACGACAATTGGCTTGTAATTTGTTCCCGGGAGCCGTAAAAAGGCTCTACGTCCAGTTTAGGAGAGGTGCCGCCCCAAATCGCCAGAACGGGCGTGCCGAAAGCACAGGCAATATACTGCAGGCCGGTGTCATGTGAAATGACCACTTTTGCCTGTCTGACCAGGTCTGCAGATTGGTGGAGGCTAAGTTTTCCACAAGTATTGTAAATGTCTGCCGATGATTCTGCTTCTATCTGACTTCCTTCTCCGGCGTCATCTTTTCCGCCCACAAGAACTACAGGTACATTGAGCCTGTCACAGAGCTGCGTAAGTTGCGATACCGGAAGTTTTTTGGTGTAGTAAGAAGCGCCTATCACGAGCGCAATATAATCCTGGTTCCAGGGAGCTGGGAGTTCCGCCTTCGGGAGACCCTGATGTTCAGGGATGAAATAGTCCAGTCCAAGCCCATCGTCTTCGACGCCGAATACGGAAAGGGTATCCAGGCTCCTCAGGGTAATATGGCGGCCAGGCATGCGGTTGATTCTTAGCTTGGTCAAAAGGAATTTTTCGACGCTAAGTTTTTTATAAGACAGCCATTTCGACCGAACCTCCTGTTTGAGTCTGTATGTACGAAGATTCTTATGGAGGTCGATCACATAATCAAAGCCTTCCGCATCCAGTGTTTTGGCCAGCTCGCCAAAGTTATCATCAAAATAATGGAACTTGTTGATATAGGGGTTGGCTTCTGTAACCGCTGCAAAAGCTTTTTTTGTGAGAAAATGAATCTCAGATTCAGGGTATTTTTTTCTCAGGCATCTGATGGCTGGTGTCATCAAAACGATGTCTCCTATGGAAGACAGCCTGATAATGAGAAATTTCATATCATTATTTTTCATTGATTTCAAAGGTCCCCGGGGACGTTAAAGATAACGACGCACCAGAGATCGCTAAGGTTCCCATATTGTTCTGTTATCTGTCTGAAGCACCTGATCGGCCAGTAGAACATCCGGTTTGCGATGTTTCCACCTTCTGTGTGTCCAGAGCCAGTTGTGCGGCTGCAATCTGATGTCTTTTTCGAGGATACGGATCTGCTGTTCGAGCATGCTGTTGTTGGCTTCTAAATTAGGTACTTCAGAGATTTCCGTTATCTGAATTTCGTAGAAACCTCGTTTGAGCGGGTTCCTGACGATATCAAAATAGTATAATGCGGTATCATGTTGTCGCGAGATCATCTCTGCACCTCTGAATATGCCTGTGTCCTGATTGAGAAACCGGGTCCAGTAGGCTTTTTCAGGACTTGGAGACTGATCGTTTACCAACACGACCATATACGGTTTTTTTCTGGGCTCTGCCAGGTACGAATGCACCTTTTTCATGGGGACCATGGTGCTGCCGAACCGGGTTCTGATCCTGTACAGCCAGCCATCGAAATGGATATTGGAAAGTGGTTTGTAAGCGACAATAACTTCCTGCTTGAAGCAGAGCGAAGCATACAAATTGGCCAGTTCCCAATTGCCACGGTGGCCTAATACAAAGACTACGTTTTTTTTTCTGGCAAACAGATCATCTGCAATCTGAGCATCCCGGTTGGGTATTCGTTCTATAATGTCCTCGGCAGTGGCTGCTTGCAGTTTAATAGTTTCGAGGATCAGATCTGTGAAATGTAAATGAAATTTCCTGGCAATATCCATCAGTTCTTCTTCGCTTTTTTCAGGAAAGCTGTTTCGGAGGTTGTTCCGGATAACGTCGCGTCTGTAACTCATGACGTCGAAGATGAGCCAGCTCAGGAAATCGGAGATTCTGTAAAGCTTTTTCCAGGAAAAGCCGGAAAGCACACCAAACAGGAAGAGCGTTGATCGGGATAGCAATCTGTTAACAGTTAAAGTGAAGCAAATCAAAGGAGGAAGCCCGGGAGTATTCAGCCGCCTGTCGCGTTGTAAAAATGGGTAAATATTTCAATAATTGATTGATAGTTAAAAGAAAAAAAGGTAACTTCGTTGGTTACAACCTTTAAGGAAGCGTATGTTTGAAGGTATTTTTGATATAAAAAACGATAAAAGGCTTAGCCAATATTTCTACCGTATGGGGTTCGGTATGTGGTTGCTTTATATTGTGTTGGGGGCACCTGCGCTTTCCTTCTTCAGGCATTATCGCACGGATACCGGGATTATTTCGCTGATACTCATGGTTGCCGCCTTCTCAGCTTCCATGGTGTTTGATTATTTTCATAACCGGGTGGCGTACCGTCAAAAAAGGAAATGGATGGTTATAAGTTACCTGGTCCTGGCTGCGGTTATTTACTTTTTTGAGTTAAAATAGCTCATTCTTCCCATTCTATTTCAAGCCCTTTATTTTTAGCCGGCCGATCATTTTGATGGCTCTGTCGATTCGTGTTTGCGTTTTAGGACTTTGCTGTATGTAGTAGAGGATTCCTCTGCGCTCGCCCGGGTTGAGCTGGTGAAACAGCGCTTTTCCTTCGGGATCGATTTCTAGCAGTTCCCGTAATTCCTCCGGCATGGGTCTTCCGTAAACGCTTTCGTCTCTTTGAAGAACAGCGGTTACTTTCTGACCTGCTGCGAGTTTTCCCTTGCGGCGCACTTCTACACCTACGCTTATATAAAAAGTGCCGTCTCCTCCCGGTCGTGGGGAGCAATGAAAAGGCTCACCCTGATCGATTGAACAGGTGAGCCTGAGATTCTCTGCTTTTGAAAACAGCGGCGTGTATTCAGTCGGAATGCTTATATAGTGTCCTCTGATGCCCTCAAAACGTTGGATTTCGGATTCAAAAGATATTTCCGGGTCTATGTTTTCCATCTTTAGCTGCCACCGGAATCCGTTAATTATGCGGATTCTTTTGCCTTACATGTAGTTGAGATCATTGTTGGGCTTCAATTTAATAATTTTAAGTTTGTTGAGCAGCAGGATAAAGCTGTAGGTAGGGTCGTACTCGTGCCATCTGACCCCTCCGAAATTGGCCCGTCCTCCAAACTTATGGTGATTATTATGGTAAGACTCGCCCATCATCAGAAAGTCAAAAGGGAGCAGGTTTTTGGCGGTGTCGTCCAGCTCAAAATTGGTGTATCCGTATTTGTGCGCATACCAGTTGATGATGACGCCGTGTACCGGCCCCATGAGGAAGTGGATGGGCAGCAAGAGATACCACCACGCATTCGGCGCTAAATGTATGTAAAACAAATTGTATAAAAAGCCCCATCC
>CAZAVR010000002.1:0-36347 GCA_964488435.1 uncultured Cytophagales bacterium
GGCCTGGGTGTGCTGTGAGGTGGCATCCGAGCCTGCCTCGGGTTCAGAAAGGCAGAAAGCTCCGATGACTTCCCCTTTTGCCAGCGGAAGCAAGTACTTCTGCTTTTGTGATTCGGAGCCATACTTTTCAAGTCCCCAGCATACCAGAGAGTTATTGACGGACATCATCACCGAGGCCGAAGCGTCAATTTTCGAGATTTCCTCTATGGCCAGCACATAAGAAACGGTGTCCATACCGGCACCACCATATTCGGGAGACACCATCATCCCCAGGAAGCCGGCTTCGCCCATTTCTTTTACAAGGGACGGGTCGAACTTCTGTGCATCGTCTCTCTGAAGGACACCTGGCAAAAGACGGTTGCGAGCAAAGTCGCGGGCGGCTTCCCTTACAGATTCCTGTTCCGGGGAAAGGTTAAAATTTAAACCAATATTGGGTTTCATATAATCATGGTTTGTTTTGTGATGAAGGCCAAAATTATTTTTATTCATAATAGTATGCAAGCATAACAGCAATCTTTATGGCAAATTATGTTGTAAATTTCGCAGGCGAAGGTAGTTTTGCAGCAAAAAGATATAAAAATGTCCCACTATGAATGAAATTCTTCCCAAAGCTTCAATATCCCTTGTCTATCATCGAATATGCTATTGGATTTCCAGTCATCTTGAAGGACGTTTTTGGCTTTGGAAGCTTGTTATCATTTGCGCAGGCATCTCTTTTTTTCTGGCAGTACCTGCTTTCTCCGTTATAAAGGATGCGGACGCGTGGGTTTACATCAAACTCCAGGCGGAAGACATGCTCAAAGTGTATGATCTGGGTCATTACATTCGCAGGGAAAATATGGTTTACAGGTTGTTTTTACCTGTATTGGCTATGTTAACCGGCAAAAGCATTTTGGTGATCCTGGCCATTCAGTACCTGCTTGCTCTGGTTTTTCTGTATATTTTCTCCAGAGAAATATTCCGCCAAACCCAGGACAAAGCCCTCACGGCTTTTTTTGCGTTGGCCGTGGCCAACATGTTTTTCTTCTCCTGGTTCTTCATAGATGTGGTAGGCTACGGAGATGCATTTGCTTACTTTTTCATGCTTCTGGCTCTACTATACAAAAACCCGTTAGCCGTTTTTCTATCGTTGATGTGCGTTTTCTTTACGGATGAGCGGGGCGTGGTGGCGGGAGGATACCTTTTATTGGGTTGGTTGCTTTATGCTGTCTTGGAGAAGTATCCCTCCAGAAATTCTATACCGGATCTTTTCAAAACCGTTTTTTCGCTTTCAAATACCTGGGTACTGATCGCAGCCTGGATGGTATACTATGGGTTGAGGACATATCTGGGGAAAACCTATTTCCCGCATCATTATTACAGTACTATTGAGGGGCCTGTGCTTTTTAACGATGCACATCGGGGAGGGCTGGGACATAGCCTTTGGTCGGCATTTGAGGGATCGTGGCTGTTGCTGGGCGTTGCTGCCTATTCGTTGTGGATGGCCGGAAGATATTGGCTGTTGCTGGGACTTTTTGCAGGGTTTATCGTATTGATCATCACTGGTTTGCACGTACACGATGTCGACAGGGCTTTTGGTTACGGATTTCCTTTTTTCCTTATGGCCAGTCTCATTCTTTCAAAGTATCTGGCATTACATGAATACCGCAAAATTGCTTTTATTGTAGCGATTGTATGCGTTTTGCACCCTATGCTTTATACACTGGGGTATAACCGGGTCATTTGGGCGGAGCCCTTGCCGCTGAAAGCGATGATGTATTTTGATCGTGTGATCGGGCTCGGATGGTTTTGATGAAGGGGTATGCGATGTTAAATTAGTGTAGTTTATGTCGATTCTGAACGTATTTTATATAAAACTCCTACTAAGTGCCCTCTTTACCCTCGGAGGTCTTGTTCTGATAAGCAGAAGGGAACAGATGGTGGGATTGCAAAAGGGAAACAGCGACCGTAAGGTACTCGCCCTGTTTTTCCTGGTATTCCGGGTGCTTCCTTATATAGGTATTTATATCATACTTAATCAGGAACCAAGGAGTGATTTGCCTTTTTTCTATTCCAAGGCAGAGTCAGCTTTTAAGGGGCTATTTGTTTACAGGGATTTTTTGTCATTTCATGCACCTCTCTTTTCCTATATTATAAGTTTTCCTCTTCACCTCTGGTATAATCCCCGGGCCATCGTCCTTCTGATGGTATTGATGGAGGGGATAACTGTAGTTTTGACTTACTCCAGCTATAAAAGGCTTCGACCTGATGCTTTATTGCTGAGCTGCCTGTACTGGACTTTGCCGGCTTCTTTTGTTTTTGTGCTGTTGAACGGCCAGGAGGAAATATGGTTCTGGCTGATTACACTTCTTATATGGAGGCACATCCTGAGACGGCCGAAGGATTATGAAGTGGGGATAGGTCTTCTTTTCGCTTTAGGGCTTATAACGATTAAGGTAACTTATATTTTCTTTTTGTTTCCGCTTCTTATTCTTGTAAGGAACAAGTTTAAAATGCTTGCAGTGATGGCGTCTGCCGGGGTTGTCGTTCTCGGGGTGCTCTACTATTACGTCGGTGACAAATTCCTGATGCCGATACAGCATACCTCCGTGCTGCTCACACCCAATTTGTTTTCGGTTCTTCGTCCCGTATTGGAAACCTTTGTGCATATCCCCGAGACGCAGTTTACAGCAGTTAACTGGATAGGGCTACTGCTTACTCTGGGCACCACGACCGGGTTTGCTTATCAGGCAAGGCATCAGGATTTGCGTGAAGCACTTCCTCCTCTTTTTGTGATGTCTTTTGTAGCCATGATGATTTTCCTGCCCAGTTCGCCGGGCGCTTATGCAACCTCTTATTTGCTGGTGATGCTTTACACAGTCATAAACGTAGAGGATAAGAAACGGCTTGCTTTTTTTTATTTTTTCAACTGGCTTACAGTTGTCCAGCCCTTTGTTTATGTTTATATAGGCCTGCCATCGTATACAGCCTGGAGTATGTTGTCGGAGCCGGTTTTCTTATTAGAGTATATGCTGCAGGTGCTGAATGTGCTGGCCTATATCTGGATATTTCTTGAAGCAGGGAGGCAGTTAAATTCGCCGGCCGGTTTCCGGCATTTGTTGGCAAAGGAATATGTAAAAACCAGTTGATATGGAGGTAATAATAGTGAAGGCTTTTTTGGGGGTGGTTTTCGGAGGCTTTGTACTGGCTTTTCTGCAATACGGAACGTTCTCTGCGCGCCTGACAGTTAAGCCGCGTTTTCTGGTGATGGGATGGGTTGGCGTGCGGCTGCTGCCGTTTGGACTGGTATATCTTTTGCTGGGCTATTTTCCGCAATCCGATATCAACGGATTTTTTTTATTGGCCGATGCTGCCCGTAAAGGAGAGGTAGTTTATCGTGATTTTCTTTGCACTTATTCTCCGTTCTATCCGTATCTGTTGGGATTCTCTCTCGGATTTTGGGACAATACGCGTTCCATGGTGTTGCTCATGGTTCTTATGGAGGGTCTTGCGCTGGTTACTTCGTGGTATTTTTACCGTTCAAAGTTTTCGGAAGCGGAGCTGTCTAAGCGTATCTGGATTTATCTGCTGTTGCCGGCACCTCTGGTTTTTTGTGTATTGGGCACGCAGGAAGACGTGTGGATATGGCTTTTTGTTGCATTGGCGGCTTATGGATGGGAGCGGAAGCAGAATTATATTGTGTTCGGATCTATACTGTTGCTGGGGATGCTGACGACGAAGGCGATTTTTGTGCTTGTCGTACCCGCGATCCTCGTACTTTTGCCGGATCCTTATCGCCTGGGGGCTGTGATGGCAATTGGCGGCACGATCGTACTTTCTGTGCTTTGCTATCTGGTTGGTCTGGAATTTCTGCAACCCGTGCAGGAAGCCAATACGCTAAGGGCACCTAACATTCCGTCGGTCCTGAACCCATGGTTTTTCGATAGCATAGGTGTGGGAGAAAAAATATGGAATTGGGCAGGACTGGTCGTTTCGGTAGGAGGCGGCTGCCTCGCTGCTTTGCAATTGAGACACCTGTCTTTCGTGAGTGCGCTTTCCCGTGTTTTTGTCGTTGTGTATGCGACGATGATGATCGTCCAACAGAGTGCTTACAGCAATTATCTTTTTATTTTTGCAATTCCATTGGTTTTGGAGGTGATTGACTGGAATAATAAGCGACAGGTTATATGGTTTCTGGTCTAT
This sequence comes from uncultured Cytophagales bacterium, assembly GCA_964488435.1. Taxonomy (GTDB): domain Bacteria; phylum Bacteroidota; class Bacteroidia; order Cytophagales; family Spirosomataceae; genus JBEBSO01. Next base: position 4,183 of record CAZAVR010000002.1, read on the forward strand.
AATATTCTGTGTGTAGTACATCCTTCGTATTGGTGGCGTGAAGGACGGCCTATGTATAATTCACCCGGAGATATATTCGCCGGACCTGCTACGATACTGGATTATGCGATGCAGGTATCTGTGATTCTGCTCACTATTTTTTTTATAAGGCTGAGTTTCAGAAGCAAGGCACCTGTCCCTTATGCAGGCAGATCTTTGTTTGGAAAGCAGTAACCAGGCCTTTGACAGTGAGGGACAGGTTATGTAGGAAATGGGACCAGGCGAAGTCGGGCAGATAAGATACAGAATCGGCTGTTATGTATTTGGAATTTTAATAAAGAATAATAAATCACTAATAAACGCATGAAGACAATTCCATTACACGATATACATGTAGGTTTGGGCGCAAAGATCGTACCCTTTGCCGGATTTGAAATGCCCGTGCGATATACTTCTGATCTGGAGGAGCACCATGTGGTGAGAAATGGAGTGGGGGTGTTTGATGTTTCGCACATGGGCGAATTCTTCGTGAGCGGGGCAGGTGCCCTGGATTTGATCCAGAAAGTTTCTGCAAATGACGCCGCTGTTCTCGAAGATGGTAAAATTCAGTACAGCTACCTTCCAAATGACAAGGGCGGAGCCGTGGACGATTTGCTTGTTTACCGGATGAGTGCTACACGGTATATGCTGGTTGTAAACGCTTCGAATATCGAAAAAGACTGGGATTGGATTTCTCGTTTTAATACGGAGGGCGTGCAGATGAAAAATGTTTCTGATGAACTTTGTCTTTTTGCTGTCCAGGGACCGGATGCCATTCGTACCCTGCAGAAACTGACGGATCTGGATTTATCGGCCATCGGCTATTACACCTTTAAAGTGGGCAATCTGGCCGGAGAGAAGGATATTATCATTTCGGCCACGGGATATACCGGAGAGAAAGGCTTTGAAATCTACGTTGAAAAAGGAGTAGCTAAGTCGGTCTGGGCCTCCATTTTCGAGGCAGGTGCGGAATTCGGTATCAAGCCTATTGGCTTGGGGGCCAGGGATACTTTAAGGCTTGAAATGGGTTACTGCCTGTATGGAAATGATATAGACGATCATACTTCTCCAATCGAAGCCGGCCTGGGATGGGTAACTAAATTCACGAAGGATTTTGTAAATGCTCCGGAACTGAAGGCTCAGAAGGAGAACGGAATACGTAGAAAACTCGTCGGATTTGAGTTGATTGACAGAGGAATCCCACGTAGCCATTACGAAATCACGGACGGGCAGGGTAACAAAATCGGAGAGGTTACCTCAGGTTCTCAGTCGCCGACCTTACAGAAGGGGATCGGTCTCGGTTATGTTCCTGCCGAATTCAGCAAGCCGGGAACGGAGGTATTTGTGAAGGTGCGGGACCGTTTGTTAAAGGCGGTAGTGATAAAGCTGCCGTTTGTAAAGAAGGGTTGATCGCGCTTATAGCGGTCCTGATCCGGTAATTTTCTGTAAGAATCCGTCGCGGGGAATCAGTTCGAGCCATGAACACATGATAATGACGAGGGCGTGCCATCTGATCTCTCTGAATGAAATGCTTTCGGACATGATCATCATAAGTCCCTGAACCATCAGAAAGGTAAAAGGAGACAGAAGCCGGTAGCCTGGCGGGTCGAATGGACTGAAGAGGCGCAGTGTAAACAGGAAAAGAAGATAGGACAAAGCCATGACCGCGTACAGGGTGGGCGGCCCCTTGGTGCGGTTTATACTAAAATGAGGTCTGAATTTCTGCCACAGAAACCACGAAACGGACAGCTGGACAAAAAGCCCGATGAGAAACAATGTGTGGTGACCATCCGGATGAAAGTCACGCATCACTAAAAATTCATTCAATATACCCCTGCCAAACATCAAAACCACATTGCCCGCGAGATCCCGTTCCTGAAACCTTGGACCACCATAATACTCTCCTCCCTGGAAGTAATTAAGGGTTATGTAAGCGCCGGCTCCGGCGCCCCATAACAGTAAAGGCCACCAGAATTTTCCGGCATCACATGTCTTTCTCCTGAAAAAACAGCAGGCGACGGATACTATGGCCGGAAGCAGGATGAAGATGCCGGCGTATCTGACAAGCATGAGGGCAATTCCGGAGCCTATAAGTGGGTAGATGGCCTTATTTTTTGAGCTAAATAATCTGGCCCATACGCAAAGCAGCAGGAGGAAAAGCGGTTCAGACCAGGTGTGCGCCCATAGTTTCAGAAAAGGTCCTGTCAGTAACAGACAGCTGAAGAATATGGCTTTTTGAGCTCCATACCATCTGCAAAATAATCCGATCAGTACCGCGGATGAAATTAGATTCACAAGTTTGGAGGCCCATAAAACGGGTATGCCCGTCATCCGGGAGACCAGGGCAATTAAGACAGGATAGCCTGGAGGAAAGGTGCTGTTCCAATTCAAATGACCATTTTCAAGCATTGTGTATCCATTTCCATCCAGGAGATTCCTGGCGGATTCAAGGTAATATGCGGAGTCGATGGTGGTATAATGATTGGGGTTAATAAAGACCAGCCCCAGAATCATCACTGCATGGGCTACCCAGATGAACAGATTCACGTATCTATAAGACGCCAAAGAGCCGGTAGCTGCCATTATCTGTGAGAAATGATGGTCAGTTGCTGCTGAAATAATAATCAGCGGGCAGTAATTCTAAAAAGAGGTCGATTCTGCAATAAGCTCCGCCAAATCGAGCACCTTCACTGTATGTTCTTTCTCTTTGCTTTTGACGCCGTCGTTCATCATCACCATGCAGAACGGACATGCAACAGCGATGGTATCTGCTCCTGTGGTCAGTGCTTCTTCAACACGTTCTATATTGATATCCTTTTTGCCCTTTTCGGGTTCTTTGAACATTTGTGCCCCACCGGCTCCGCAGCACAAGCCTTTGGTACGGCATCGTTTCATCTCCACCAATTCAGCATCCAGACTTTCCAGCACAGCCCGAGGCGCCTCATAAATGTCGTTAGCGCGACCGAGATAACAGGAATCGTGAAATGTGATCTTACGTCCTTTGAAGGAACCGCCGCCTTCGATGGCTATTTTCCCATCGTGGATGAGCTGTTGCAAAAACTCAGAATGGTGAATTACTTCGTAGTTTCCCCCAAGCACAGGATACTCATTCTTAAGTGTATTAAAACAATGCGGACAGGCTGTGACGATTTTTTTTACACCGTACATGTCTAACAGCTGGATATTGGTCATGGCCTGCATCTGGAAAAGGAATTCATTTCCAGCTCTCCGGGCGGGATCGCCTGTACATGATTCTTCAGTGCCTAATACAGCAAAGTTAATTTTGGCTTTGTTGAGGATCTTTGCAAACGCGACAGTTACTTTTTTGTATCGGTCGTCAAAAGATCCGGCACAGCCTACCCAGAAAAGTACTTCAGGGGTTTGACCTGCAGCAGCCATATCGGCCATCGTGGGGACATTGTAGTTAGTTGCTGACATCTTGTTCGTCATTTTTCTGGAATCTCTCAGGGATTCAATTTTTCAGCCCAATTAAACCGATCTCCGGGGGAAAATTTCCATGGAGATTGACTTGTTTCCAGGTTTTGAAACATCATATTCCACGATTGAGGAGCCTGGGCTTCGTCCATAATCTTATATCGGCGCAGTTGCAAAATGATGTCCAGTGGGTTGATCAGAATGGGACATTCCTGTACACATGCGTTACAAGTGGTACATGCCCATATTTCTTCTTCAGAAATATAGTCGCCCAGCAGACTTTTTCCGTTGCTTTCGAATGCGTTTCCGGAGATTGGAAGCCTTTTCCCGATATCCTCAAGCCGGTCTCGTGTATCCATCATGATTTTTCGCGGTGAAAGCTGTTTTCCCGTCAGGTTTGCGGGACAGGCTGATGTGCAGCGCCCGCATTCGGTACAGGAATAAGCGTCCAGGAGATTTTTCCAACTCAAGTCGCTGACATCCTTTGCTCCGAAGCGTTCCGGTACCGCAGCCTCCGTTTCTTCGGCAGGTAGACCCAGCATCAGTTTTACCTCTTTGGTTATTTCCGGCATATTTTTCATTTCGCCTTTGGGTGCGAGCCTGGCGAAATAGGTGTTCGGAAAAGCGAGTACGATATGCAAATGCTTGGAATATGTGACATACACACCGAAAGCAAATATACCCAGCAGGTGTATCCACCAGGCGACTCTTTCATAAACAAGCAAAGAAGCCTCACTCCAGTTTTCAAACCATGGCTTCAGAAACTGACTGAGCATAAAATCCCCGGTGACAGGGTAGTGGGCAGTACCCCTGTCCTGAAGTACAAGATCCGTGGCATTCATCGTCAATATGGCTGCCATGAGCACGATTTCGAGACATAGAATGATGGTGGCGTCCAGGGACGGCCATCCCTTCAGTTCCCTGTGAGCAGCCGGCTGAAGCCTTTCCGTGTGCACCAGGTGTCTCCGGATAAGAAAAACAGTGCACGCCAAAATTACCCCGAAGGCGAGAACCTCAAAAAATCCGATCATCACGGGATAAAACGATCCCATGAATGTAGAAAACAGCCGATGCCGCCCGGTCATCCCGTCCAGGATAATTTCCAGAACTTCAAGATTAATGAGCACAAAGCCAGCATATACAAGAAAATGAAGCAGCCCGACAAGGGGACGGTCAAACATTTTTTTCTGACCGAAAGCGATTCGCAGTACCAGGCCCCACCTCTCAGCCGGTCTGTCTTTCAGGTATTCCTTTCTGCCGAGATTTATAGTCCGGCTTATAACGCGTATGCGTCTGAAAACCGCCCAACCGGTTAGGGTTAGCATCAGGAGGAAAAGAAATTGTTGTGCTATGGCCATAGGAGAAATTTGGAATTAACTGGGTGCTGCTTCATTGTACCCAATAATGTTATGCTAGCATACTATGCAAATATCTGTAATGATGCTACAAATTGTTTTATTTTGCGCTTAATTTATACTGATAACAAACAACAGGATAAGGCCTGACTTTGGGCGACGCGATCACTTATTTTATGGCGCCGGGATGTGCGGAAATTTTCGGATATTTGAGCGCAGGCTGGTATTGCAACACAAGTCCACAGATTTTATTTATATATGAAGCGATATTATTGGTTTCTGGCAGTGTCCGTAATTCTTTTTTCGGGGATTTCGGGGTGTAAGTCGGCAAAAAAATCCCTGAAGAAGGGAAATTTTGATGAGGCGGTTTTTCTGGCCGTAGAAAAACTTGCCGATAGCCCGACGCATTCAGGGTCGCTTGCAACTCTCAAAGAGGCTTACCCCAATGCGCTGAACATGCATTTGGACGAGATCAAGAGACATCATTTATCAGCCTCCCCTTATAAGTATGAATTTCTGGTGCACGAATACAAGGCACTTAATGCGCTCTTCGAGGCGATAAATAAGTGCGGCGTATGTGCGCGACAGGTAGATGCGCGGCCTTTTCGCACGGAGGAAAATGAGGCAAGGACGCAGGCAGCAGACGCGAGGTATTTTGAGGGAGAGAGCTTTCTTGCAGCCGGGGGGCGGGTAAATGCGAGGAAGGCATTTGACAGCTTCGAGAAAGTAAAGGAGTTTGTTCCGGCTTACAGGGATATAGAGCGAAAGCTGGATATGTCTTATGAGGACGCTACTTTTAAGGTAGTGGTGGAACAGGTGCTGGTGACCTCCAAGCTCTATCAGCTCAGCAATGAGTACTTTCAGAGCAGGATCAACGAATTCCTTCGTACCAATAAGCGGCTTAATAAGTTTGTTCAGTTTTATACACCTGAAGAAGCTGTCGCTCAGAGCCTCCGGCCGGATCATGTGGTGGTCCTGCAGTTTGATGATTTCGTAGTCGGCCAGACATTGCTGGAGAAGAATACAGAGACCGTGACAAGTAAAGACAGTGTGAAAGTAGGTGAGACGACGGTAAATAAAGTAAAAGTGCCGGTTTATAATCGGGTAACTGCCAAGCTTACCATTAGCCGAAAAACAGTTCATTCCGGTGGGCTGCTTGATATGCGCATCGAAGATTTTGCTACGAGAAACAGAGTAAGCCAGGAGAAGTTTACAGGAGAATATAACTGGGTTTGTGAATGGGGTAATTTTAATGGAGATGAACGGGCGCTTACTCCTGCACAGTTGCGTATTTGCAGGGTACGCGAGCAGTCTCCGCCACCCCCTCAGCAATTATTCGTGGAGTTCAACAAGCCGTTGTACGATCGGGTAACGAGTCGTCTTCGCGCGTTTTACGCAAGCTACTAGGCTCTTGATAGCGTCCCCGGCTCAAATTTCATGTTTTGGGCATGGTCTGCTCGGGAAAATTTCCGTACTTTCGCTTGATTTTTAGTTTTAAACAATAAATGGGTAATTATGTCTGACCATTCAACTGCACGTCCTGCTGAGCTGCCGATTTGGGTAAATGTCGGGATTTATATTCTATTGCTTGCTGTATTGGCTGTTTTCGGAGACCTGTTCGTTTTTATAGTAGGTTTTCTTGCGGTGACGATTTCTTTTGTCGCTTATTTTAACGCCAGAAGCAGCGCGCACCATGACGAGCATCACTGATGCGCTTTTTGCGTGAAATATGATGCCGCGATAGCCCTCTCTGTCTGCGGCATTTTTGTCTTTACGTCATCAGGGAATTTTCAAGGAGGGGATCTTTGAACAGCAATTTCCACTCCATGAGGCCCTGTTCCGGCGTGCACACCCACTGTTCCTCAAGTACTTTCCGGTCTTCCAGATCCCTGTATTCTGCGATCAGCCGGTTATTATCCAGCCGGAGTAACGCGAAGCCATTGTAGCCAATATTGTGGCGCCCTATGCGCTTGCGAATCCGGTTATCGGAGGAATATATTTTATTCAGTTCGGTGACAGATCGCGGGAGCTCTGTTTCTACAGGCATACCACCGTGCCCGATGCAGCGGCCATAAACCCCGGGGCCCACCGGGTCTTCCGTCATATTATAAAGTACAAGGCGGTGCTCGTGGCCCCAAAACCAGATCACAGGCCGGTTGGCATCACCCAGTAGTTCGCGTATTTGTTTTCCTGCTTTTGGAAATGACTTGCCAAAGGCTGAAGTATAGGGGTGATGACTAAGTAGTACGATGCCCCTTTTGTCGTCCGGATCCCCGATTTTTACAATATCCCGGAGCCAGTCTACCTGTTCCTTTCTGAGATGGCCATCGGGGGGGAAAAGTACCTCCAGAAAGGGCCTACCCACGGAGGTATATCCGGTATCCAGGCCCACGATTTTCCAGTGTGCATTTTCGAGGCAGAAAAAACTGGCCTGCTGGCTTTTTTTCACGCCGTCCTGTACCACAAACATGGCGGGGAGCAGGTGATTGAAAAAGGCATTTCCATTTGAATACATCTCGTGGTTACCTGGTAGTGCCAGGCTGCCCATGGCCCCATAGTGCCAAGAGGCATGTGGAGCTGTGAAATTTTCCGCTACTTCGGCGGGGGTACCGACAAAATAGATGTCACCGAGGTGTATGGTATAGTCGGGATTGTACCGGGTGACCAGGTGTGCAACTTTGTCAGCCTCTTCTGTGTCGCTCGCCCAGTCTGAAAGCAGCGCAATGCTGATTTTCCCGCCGGAGTCCTTTGCAGGATAGAGCTGGTAAACCCCGCAGTCGCCATGAACAGGATACGCCTGGTATTTATGACGTTTTCCAAATCGGCTTCTTACGTAATGATAGCAAAATGCGAAAAGGTTGGTTTTAAAAAACTCAGAAATAATCCGGGTAACAGAAGACGTATTGGCGACGTGTTCTTCATAGAGCTTTTGTTGCGTTCTCGCGTGATTCTCGAGCTCTGTATGGCCTGTATCCAGGTATTTTTTTAATTTTTCGTCAGGTGAGCTCATCGGGGCAGGGACAGTTTATTTTATCCTGGCCAGTACGATCCCATTTTTCTCAAAAAGGAGTTCGTGGTTCGGGTAATCTTTCAGGTTAGTCATTCTGGCCAGCACGATCTCTCCGCGGGCAGGTTTTCTCTCCTCGGCAAACAATCCGGAATAGAAATAGAAGCTGGGCAGGTAATGATCGAACACCACGAGGCCACTCAGTTTATTGTCGCGGGCGAAAATAGCCGCGTCTTTAACAGGTTGCTGAAGCAGATCACCCACACGGGGCATAATCAGTCCGTTCACTGTTGCCAGCAATACGAGTCCGGAGATCCATACTTTTATCTCTTTGGGCCATTTTTTGAATAACAAAATTGTGCAAAGCACGACGATCAGTGCGCCTGTCTGCAGCAGGTAAGTAGTATCAAATGCTATAGTGGCGGCGCGAAGCACTTCGGCAGCGTAAGGATCGTTGACCGATGCGGAGATCTTGTCAATCAGAAACGGAAAAAGGAACAGAATGGCCAGAAATAGCAAAGAAGGAAAAACAAGCGGAAGCGAAGTTTTGTAATGGACATACCAGCCAGCCATCACAAATAGGGGTGTATAGCCATAAATGATGTAATGATGCAGCTTGGTGCCTGAAAGCGAAAAGAATATAAATACGAAAGTAAACCACAGTAACATAAATGAATACCACCTGTCATACCACAGGTAGCGAAGCTTCCCGAACATCGCAAATATGACACCTGTAAACGGTAATACACCCAGGATCAGCACAGGAACAAAGTACAAAATGCCCCCGTAATGGCCTTCGAAGGCCGTCTGGAAGCGGTTCATGTTATGATTGAAAAAGAACCCCTGTATGAAGAGATCTCCCATTTTGCTGAACTGCAACCCATACCAGGGAAGTGCGATGATTAGAAAAAGAAGGATACCCGGCAGGTAAAAAATTCGCAGAAGATTTCTCCATAGATTCCACCTCAGAAGGTAGATCAGGGTCACGGCGCCCGGCACCATAATGGCGATGGGGCCTTTGCATAGGAAGCCGAAGCCGGTCAAAGCATAAAACCCAAGAAGGAAAGCTCTTTTGCCTTTATTCAGTACCTCATACAGACAAAACATTGCTCCCGCCAGGCATGCATTCAGGAGTGCATCCGCGATGGCGGCCTTGCCGATGATCGTGATCTGTAATGAACATGCAGCCATGAGGGCGGCATAAAAAGCGGTCGCCTCTCCGGATTTTCGTCTGACAAACAGGTAAATAAATATCATCCAGAGTGTGGCAGCGGCGGCAGAGGGGAACCGAAAGGCGAATTCATTCCAGCCGAAAATTTCAGCGGAGATGTACTGAAGCCAATTGGTAAGGGGAGGCTTGTCGAATCTGGCCTCTTTATTGACGTAGGTGGAAACGAAATCGTTGTTGAGAGCCATTTCCCTTGTCCCTTCCGCAAAGAAGCCCTCGTCTTCATCAAAAAGAGGCGCCCCTCCCAGATTCCAGAAGAAACTGAAGGCAACAGATAATATTAGTATCCAGCGCCTGAGCTGAGCCGGATGTATGGTTTGTAAATTCACTTCTGTTGATTTAATGGCCAATATTTGTCAAAAATTACCTGACAAATCAAAGCAGCAAATATACCCAGAATTGCCCCTGTGTGGACATCGCGCAGAAAATGCTGCAGCAAATACACTCTGGAGAAGCCGGCCAGGCAGGCTGTGAGCAGGCACAGGAGTGCAAGCGTCCTGGAGCGGCTCATGATGGCCAGTGTCGTAAAAAGAGCAAAGGCGGAAGTGGTATGACCGGAAGGGAAACTGTTGTTGCCAAAAAAATGGACCCCGTCCACCTTATGCAGATCCTCAAAAATATCAGCCAATGCCTTCATCGGACGTGGCCTGTCCATAAAGATAAATTTTTTGGAAAGTTGTACAAATGCGCCGGATAGCAAGTATCCTGTCACAACAATGGCAGCCTGCTTCTTGCTGAAAAAGAAGATGAGTACTGCTACTGCTATGACAAATACCCCATTTCCCAAAGCAGTGACTACCCAGAAAAAATAATCAGATACGGGCGTATGGAGGGCGTTGACAAATAAAATGATTTCCCGCTGTGAGAAAAACGTCTGTACCGTGCTCACCGCTATCCAGATGATCCAGAAGAAGGTGAAAAATACCCTGTTCCGATACATCAGGTAGGTAAGCCGTCCGGTAAAATTATCTTGTAATAACAACATCCGCTTAAAATAGTAGTGAATGGATCAGAGCGGAGCAGTGAACGCAAAGCGCCCGCTTTTGCAACCGTAAAAATTAATAGTAAATGATGTGACGTTGAGATGGTTAACTCCGTCTAAACAGAAAGGGGTAACATGACGAAACAAGTCCCTGTTGATTCGCAAAAGAAAAACAGGGGAAAAAAAGCTACAGTCTCCTCCTCAAATTGTCAACCTGAATACAATATTAATAAAGTAAACCAATATGGAAGGCGTGGAATGATATTTACAATTGTCTTTTACAACCAAACAGGTCAAAAGCTGATCTTTTTAAAACAGGTATTTTTACGCTAAAATAAACGCCTTATACGAGATAAATTTGTAAAACATTTCCACAAACCATAAAATCGCCATGAAAACTACAACCAGAAATCTGAATTATCCTGTAGGATCCGGTAAAAAAAGCTACGGCTGGTTTGATACATCCCATCTGATGTTGGGAATTACCGTTTTTATTTTCTTCTATCTGATTTTCAGATTTGTTTATCCTATACTATCCGAGGGCATTCTCTGGTAAATACCGGCAATTTTTGCTAGTATTGTGCGGAATACCAGGGTCGTCAGGTTGGCATGAATTACATTGATGAATTCCGGAAGTTTATTTCGGGTCAGTACCTTTATACCGGTGTCAGACTGACACTCGCCGCCCTAATCCCTTGTCTTCTTTTTCAGCATTTCGGCGTATTGGCCGAGATGATTGTATTTCCGCTCGGAACATTGCTTATCGGGGGAATAGACAATCCCGGCCCGCCTCACAGGCGACGAAATACATTGGTTATTGCGATTGCCACCTGTTTTCTGGTCATCTGTCTGACCGGATTTCTCCATCAGTCCCCCGTTATTGTTTTTTTTGAATTGCTCGTGTTCGGGATGTTCTTTTCATTCATCGGCGTATACGGGAACCGGGCTAACAGCATAGGTACCATTGCACTGCTGGTGCTTGTGTTCAATACGGACGATCACCTTACCGACGGGAGAGCACTGGAAAGTGCACTTATATTCACGGCAGGCGGACTGTGGTACTTCCTGCTGTATCTCATCCTTAATGAACTCAGGCCGTACACGCTTATTCAACAGCTCCTTGGGGAGAATTTCATAGAATTGGGTAAATTGTTGTCTGTGAAGTCGAAGTATTATTTCCCGAAGCCGGATTACGAGGATCTTTTCAGTCAATTGATTTACCGGCAGGTGATACTGAACGAAAACCACGAGCATCTCCGGGAAATACTTTTCAAGACACGGGAGCTCTTTACGGAGTCAACCAAAAAAAGCCGGAACCTTATGCTCATGTTCCTGGACAGCGTGGATCTGTATGAGCAAATTTTGAATTCCCAGCAGGACTACCGTTATCTGAATAAGGCATTTGGTGACACTAAAATATTGCGGCTTTTTGGTATATATATCAACTGGCTGGCTACAGAGGTTCAGCAGATAGGTCTGGCCATACAGACAGGTACAGCCTCCCGGCCCCGCCACGATCTCGACGAATCATTTCATAAATGTGAAGCCGCTTATTTTAATCTGAGAGAGCGGAAGCTTACGCATGAGAATGTGGAAGATTTTATCATGCTCAGGCAGATACTGAACGCACTCAGAGATGTTACCATCCGTGTAAAAAAACTTCATAGGGCAACTTCCTATGACGTTGAACCCGGGAAACAATCACTGAAAGATTTTGAATACGAGGGATTTGCGCCTCAGCAGGACTACCACCCCAGGCTTCTGTTAGACAACCTGTCCTTCAAATCCGGTCATTTCAGGCATTCGGTCCGGCTTACCTTTGCGCTGCTTACAGGCTATCTTATATCCAATTTTCTGGATGTGGGTCACAGTTACTGGATCCTTCTGACCATCGTTACCATACTCAAGCCTGCTTTCAGTATCACCAAGCAGCGGAATCTTTACCGGCTGGCGGGAACTTTTATAGGAGCGCTTTGCGGATTTTGTGTTCTTTACTTTATAAAGGACAATACCGTTCTGTTTGTAGTGATGATGTTCGCCATGATTTTTGCTTTTAGTTTTCTCAAGACCAACTATTTCGTAGCCACATTAGGTATCACGGTTTATGTATTGTTGTCGTTTCATTTCATCACGCCGCAACACATCTCGGATGTGCTCACCGAGAGGGTGTTGGATACAGCCATAGGGTCAGTGATTGCTTATCTGGTGGCATCATTCGTGCTGCCTGTCTGGGAGCACTCGCAAATCAACCAGTATATACACGATGCCCTGGAGACGAACCGCAAGTACTTCAATAGAGTGACCAATACCTTCACAGGAGGGGTGTTGGACCTTGGTGAGCTGAAACTGGCCAGAAAAGAAGCCATTATTGCTTTGAGCAACCTTTCGGATAACTTCCAGCGCATGCTTTCAGAGCCGAAGAAACGGCAGTTGAATATGAAAGAGTACCATCAGTTTGTCGCGACCAGTCACATGCTTACATCTTATGTGGCCTCACTTTCCACGTATGCACAGACAGACGGTGCGGGCTATCAGTCGCCGGAGTTTACACCCATCGCAGCCCAGATCGACAGCCAGTTTGGTATTGCGATAGATCTGCTTGACGGTAAGATTCCCGAAACACAGGATTTGACCGGAAACCCGGTATTGCCGAGAAATGAGAAGCTGATCGGTCTTCTGGCTGAGCGTAAGAGAGAAATTGCGGAAAGAGGTAACGCTCCCTCGGGCAATGATCAGATCCAGAAGTCGCTTTCGGATCTTACGTCTATCAACGGCTTATTCGAACTGATTCATTCCCTTACTATTGACGAAATAAAAATCCTGCGGAAAGTAGTGTTCCAGTCGAAACCCAAATACAAATCTTTCCTGCCTATCTGATCAGCTAAGCAATTGGTAGGCTATAAATGCCGAAACGTAGGCGAGTACCATGGTGTAAGCCAACTGGATCATGGGCCATTTCCATCCATGTGTCTCGCGGTACACCGTTGCCAGTGTGCTCATACACATCATAGCAAACGCATAAAACAACATGAGGGACACAGCCACTGCCGTGGTATAAACCGGCTGTCCTGTAACCGGGTTTTTCTCCGACCGGAGTTTTTCTTTTACGGTCATTTCATCCTCACTTGCTTCCGCTCCGAGACTGTAAATGGTAGCCATCGTTCCTACGAACACTTCACGGGCAGCAAAGGATGCGATGAGGGCAATCCCGATTTTCCAATCGTATCCCAGAGGTTTGATCGCCGGTTCGATCGCCCGGCCGAATGTGCCTGCATAAGAGTTTTCCAGACGAGCCGAAGCGACGGCCGCCTCCTGCTCTTCAGGGGTAGCATTTACCATCTCTGTTTTTACCTTTTCCTCTGCTTTTTCCATATTTTCGCCTGGCCCGTAAGAGGCCAGAACCCAAAGTATGATGGTAATGGCTACAATTACTTTCCCCGCTTCCACCACGAAAGTTTTTACACTATCATAAACCATGATGGCGACATTGTTCCATCTGGGCATCTTGTAAGTCGGCATTTCCAATACAAAATAGCTTCTTTCCTTTCTTTTAATGAACAGTGAGATAAGCCATGCTGAGAAAACCGCTCCTACGACACCCAGCAAGTAAAGTCCGAGAAGAAGCAGTCCCTGGACATTCAGTATACCGAGTACTTTGGTCTCGGGTACAACCAGTGCAATCAGTATGGTATAAATAGGAAGCCGGGCAGAGCATGCCATCAGGGGGGTGACAAGAATAGTAAGGAGTCTCTCGTAACGGTTATTGATACTGCGGGTAGCCATGATGGCAGGTACAGCGCAGGCGACGCCGGAAATCAGCGGGACTACGCTTCTTCCGTTCAGGTTGAACTTCCTCATGAGTTTATCCATGATCACCATGACTCTTGCCATATAGCCGGACTCTTCAAGTAAGCCCACCAGCAGAAACAGAAAAGCAATTTGTGGAATGAAGATAATGACTCCGCCTATGCCTGCCATGATACCCTGGGTGATGAGATCGTTCAGCAATCCCTGAGGCAATGTATTTTTTACCCATTCAATGGATGCCGCCGTAGCCTCGTCGATCAGGTCAGCCGGGTAGGATGCCCACGAAAAAATCGCCTGAAAAATGACCAGAAGTACCAGCATGAACAACACGTATCCCCAAAACGGATGCAACAATATCTGGTCAAGCCGTTGTGTCCATTGGTGGGGCTGGGTTTTGTCCGCGTTAAGCTTTATGGCTTTTTGAATGACGGGACTAAGCCGGTCGTATCGGGTGATGGTTTCTTCCGACTGGAATTTGTGCTGGTCGAAATCGTGCTTTACTATAAGTTCGTCCAGCTTTTCTCTTTTGGCGGTGTCGAGGAAGGAGAAATTGTCGTGCTGGCATACATACTGAAGTGCTAGGTAATTATTGGGAAGGTTGTAAGTTTGCCTGACATCATCTATGAGCGCCGGAACAGTCTCGGCAGGGTCAAGGAAGTAGGAGAAAGTTTTTTGCGGTTGGTAAATGGTGTTATGAACGGCTGTACGCAGATGTTCGAGGCCTTCTCCTGTCCGCGCGTTGATGTTTACCACCGGCACATTCAAAAGCCTGGCAAGCTGGACCGCACTTACGTCCATTTTCATTCCTGAAGCAATATCGAGCATGTTAAGCGCGAGTATTACGGGCAGGTTCAGATCGGCAATTTCAGTAAAGAGCAGCAGGTTTCGTTGCAGGTTTGACGCATCCACGACCACGATGATCGCATCAGGATAGTCCGGATGTGCTGAATGAGCCAGGATATCCATGACGATCTTTTCGTCTTCTGATTTGGGGTAGATGCTATATATACCGGGAAGGTCGACGAGGGTAACCTCTTCTTTTTCATTTTGCCCGCCTATCGTAAAAGAGCCGGACTTCTTGTCTACGGTGACGCCGGGAAAATTCCCGGTTTTCTGTCGCAATCCGGTTAACTGATTAAACAAGGATGATTTCCCGCTGTTGGGGTTCCCTAACAGGGCTACAATTTTCTTTTTCAATGAGTTATTAATTAAAAGAACCCCGGAGGCAGGCTTGGGGCTGCGATAATTCAAATTTTAATAAAGGCGGTACCGGTTATCTTTGGAAAGCAGATCAGTCAATCTCTATGCTCGCTGCTTCTGAGAGACGGAGGGCGAGCTGGTGAGAACCTTCCACGTGAATGCACACCGGACCACCAAAAGGTGCAGCAGCCTGCACACGCACCTTTCTTCCGGGAAGGCATCCCATTTCCAGTAATTTCAATGATATGGTCTGATCAAAAACAGCCTTTATCACGGCGGTTTCCCCCATCTTCAAATCAGCAACCGTCCTTTTGACCATGAAGAATCGCAATTTAGAATTGATTTAATTATGTGCAAATTAAAGGCTCTGATCCGATATAAGCAAATAATTCACGGGCTATAGATGAGGGGCTTATTCGTGAAGCCTTTAAAAAGGTCAGCACATTTGTCCAGGCTACGTTTTTATAGAGTAATTTTGCGGGAAAATCAAGCAGCAGGCCAAAATTTAGGAATTGAAAAAGCTTAGCACCCTCATACAAAAAGAGGTCTCTCTGGAGTGGCGGCAAAGGTACGCGCTGAACGGGATGCTGCTTTACATTGTCAGCACCATTTTCATCTGCTATCTGAATTTTAATCTCCGGCAGAACGTGCTTACGCCTCTGGTCTGGAACACGCTTTTTTGGATTATCCTGATGTTCACTGCCGTCAATACCATCGGTAAGAGTTTTGCGCAGGAGAGACATGGCAGGCTGCTGTATTTCTACTCCCTGATGAGTCCTGGCCAGATCATTCTTTCGAAGATCATTTACAATTCCTTCCTGATGCTGATCCTTTCCCTGACGGGTTTCGGTTTCTATATCTTCATAATGGGGAACCCTGTGGGTAATGTGGCACTTTTTCTGGTGGCAATTGTTTTAGGTAGTATAGGGTTTGCGTCTACGCTGACTATCGTTTCTGCCATAGCAGCCAAGGCCGACGGCAACGCGGCACTGATGGCGATACTCAGTTTTCCTTTGATCATTCCCATGTTGCTTATGGTCATCAAGCTGGCGAAGAATGCCATGGACGACCTGGATGTTTCTGTCAGTAATGATGAGATACTTGTACTGCTGTCTATTGATGCGATAGTAATTGCTTTGTCACTTGTCCTTTTTCCATATATATGGAGATCATAAGTAAAGGGGAGGGAAGGTGAGCCTGTTTTTAATGAAGTTGAATCGATTATTTAACCATAGCAAGAAGAAAAATTGAAAGCGCTGAATTTGTCCTGGTGGAAACTTTTGACATTGGTTATACTGGTTTATGTGTTGATCATGGGGCTTACAGGCGAGGTGCCGCGTCAGGCCATTCTTAATGAAACGGTAAGGAACCTATATTTCCATGTAACCATGTGGTTCGGGATGGTGATTTTCCTTCTTATTTCACTGGTTTACGCCATTCGCTATTTGTCGACAAGTGATATTACTTTTGACGATAAGTCTGCGGAGTTTGTAAACATGGGCGTGCTTTTTGGCATCATCGGGTTTGTCACCGGCTCCTTGTGGGGAAATTATACATGGGGATCACCATTGCCTAAGGATCCCAAAATACTGAGTGCAGCCATAGCGATGCTGGCTTATTTTGCCTACCTGGTTTTGCGGGGGGCATTCGAAGATGAACAGAAACGTGCGAGAATAACCAGCGTCTATAACATTTTTGCTTTTGTAATTTTCAACGTGCTCATCTTCATATTGCCGCGGATGACGGATACGCTCCATCCCGGTCAGGGAGGAAACCCCGGATTCAGCATCTATGATAATGACAATATTATGAAGCCTGTTTTCTATCCGGCGGTTATAGGCTGGACGTTGCTGGGTGTTTGGATTACGACACTCCGGATAAGGTTAAAGATTGTTAACAGAGCCATAACGAATCATTGAAATCATTAATTTCGCCCGCTGAATGCGGTTTTTATACAGCAATTCAAGTAAAACGATGCTTTTAAATAAAATTCTCCGCAAATCGGTTGCATTGGCAGCCACGTTGCTTCTGACGGTTTCTGAATTGTTTGCCCAATCCGACATAGAAATGGCCGACCGACTCAGAGAAGATGGAAAGATATGGGTAGTGGTGGGAGTTATCGTATTGATTTTTTTGGGACTGGCTTTTTACCTGATTCGCCTGGATAGTAAGATCAGCGCCATCGAGAAGAAAATCAAGTAAGGCTTTCCGGATCTCGCTGCGCTGATTGATGGTTCGTGTTGTTGAGTTTCGGGCAAAATGGGGGCATCCGGCTTTAAGTGTCCGGGTACACGTCATCTGACTTTAGAGACATTTTTAGAAAAATACAGTATGAAAAAGATCCATATTCTTCTCCTTGTGGTTATCGCGATAGCGGCGGGGATTATTGTTTCAACGGCAGGAGATGCCAGTACGTACGTTACATTCTCCGAAGCCGAGCAGTTGAGAAAAGACGGCAGCCATGATGATATCCACGTGGTGGGAGAGTTAAAAAAGGGCCCGTCGGGAGAGATTCTCGGGATGAGCTATCAGCCTGAGATTGATCCTAACTATTTTACCTTTACACTTCTGGATAACAATCAGTTTGAGCAAAAAGTAGTATTCCAGAGCCCCAAGCCTCAGGATTTTGACAAATCAGAAAAGGTGGTGGTTATAGGTCACATGGAGAACGACGTGTTTCTGGCAACAAAAATTCTTCTGAAATGTCCGTCGAAATACGAAAACGGAGAACTTGAAACTACTGAGCATAAAGCAACAACATCGAAATGAGTTAGCCGCGGGGTAAGGCTTTCTCTCCTCTCAAATTATTAACCGGATATGTATCATACAGCGATAGGAAATTTTGGCCATTTATTTGTGATCATAGCGTTCGTGACGGCGTTAATGGCTACCTACTCCTATATCAGGGCCGGAATAGCTGCGGAGCTTTCTCCCGCGCATTCGACATGGAGGAATTTTGCCAGATGGACGTTTTATACCCATTCTGCTGCGGTTTTGGGTATCGTGTTTTGCCTCTACTGGATCATAATGAACCATTACTTCGAGTATCATTATGCCTGGGATAATTCGTCGTTATCGCTCCCTACCGGTTATATCATTTCGAGTTTCTGGCAGGACCAGGAAGGAAGTTTCCTCCTGTGGATTTTCTGGAATGTGGTACTTGGACTTGTACTGATCGTTACCAATAAGTCCTGGGAATCACCTGTGATGGCCGTTTTTGCGCTGGTACAGGCTTTTCTGGCTTCCATGATTCTGGGTGTAGTCATACCCGGTCTGGACCTCAAGATCGGATCTACGCCGTTTTTGTTGCTGAGAGAATCCATGCCTGATTTGCCGGTTTGGAAGATGGATCCGAATTTCATACCCAAAGACGGAAATGGGCTGAACCCGCTCCTGCAAAATTACTGGATGGTCATTCACCCCCCGACTTTGTTTCTGGGTTTTGCGACGACATTGATCCCCTTTTCGTTTGCCATTGCCGGCTTATGGCTTAGAAAATCGCATGACTGGATCCGTCCGGCATTGCCCTGGGCCTTGTTTTCTGCGCTTGTGCTGGGTGTTGGAATACTTATGGGGGCGTATTGGGCTTATGAAACCCTGAATTTCGGTGGATACTGGAACTGGGATCCTGTAGAGAATTCGTCATTCGTGCCCTGGCTCGTACTTATCGCAGCCATTCATACGATGATCATCTCCAGGAGAAATGCTACAGCCCTTAAGACATCTTTTATACTCACTATAGCAAGTTTCCTTCTTATCCTCTACTCCACATTCATGACCAGAAGTGGAATATTGGGTAATGCATCTGTACACTCATTTACAGACTTGGGGCTTTCGGGGCAGTTGCTTATTTACTTGCTGACGTTTACCATCGCAGCCATTGCGTTGCTCGTTTTCAGGTGGAAGGATTTGCCGGATGATAAAGAAGAAGTGTCGAGCTACTCGCAGGAGTTCTGGATCTTTATAGGTGCTGTGGTGTTATGTCTTTCCGGGTTTCAGATATTGTTCACCACCTCTTTCCCGGTATATAATAAGATCGCCGAATTGTTCGGATTCATTCTCAACCTGGCGCTACCGACAGATCAGATCGCACACTATAATAAGTTCCAGCTCTGGTTTTTTGTACTGGTAGTCATTCTTACAGGCGTAGGGCAGTTTTTCTGGTGGAAAAGGATAGGGAAGAGCAATTTTAACGCGCTCTATCCTCCCTTGTTGATTACACTCATCCTGAGTTCCGCAGTGATTGTTTTGTGTGAGATCAAGACTTTTTCCTACATGATGTTGCTTACAGCGTCCATTTTCGCGGTTGTGGCCAATGGAACCATCATGTTCGGGATTTTCAAGGGAAACTACAAGCTTTCGGGAGGTGCCGTTACACATATAGGTGTGGCATTGATGTTGATCGGCGTACTGTTTTCGTCCGGGTACAGCAAAGTGGTTTCCATCAATAATTCCGGCCTGATGATTTCCAGGTCAGATGAATTTACAGCCAACGACAATAAGGAGAATAAGGAGAATGTGACGCTTTGGCTCAATAAGCCTGAGAAAATGGGGGATCTTCTGCTTACCTGGCGCGATGTATACGTAGAGCCGCGCCATATCCCGGAGTATATACCCAAAAGCTGGGTAGAGCATATCGAAAAGGATTTCAGGGCGGTGGCATTAAGGGATATCACTGTTAAAGAGAAGACCTACTATAAAAAGGGTGATACACTTGAACTGTACCCGGAAAATTTCTACTACGAAATTGAGTACAGAGAACCTTCAGGCAAAGTATTTACACTGTTTCCACGGGCGCAGATCAACGACAGGATGGGACTGGTTTCCTCACCGGATATCCGTCGCATGGCCGAAAAGGATTTGTATACCTATGTAAGTATGTCAACCAATCCGACTGCAGAAACACAGTGGGGGCCGACGGAAGACTTTAAGGTGTCGATGAAAGATACCTTCTTCGTCAACGACTATGTGGCGATTTTGGATAATGTGGTCAGGACAGAAACCGTTGACGGTGTCACGCTGAACGAAGGAGATGCGGCTGTAAAAGCGATTATTCGGATTCTGGATAACGAGAAAGAATATATTGTTACTCCTTCATTCATCATCCGGAACAGCACGATTGGCCGGAAAGCGGAAATAAGTAAGGAGCTGGGTCTTAGAGTTCAATTCAAAGAAATAGATCCCAATACGGGCACCTTTACTTTCTCTGTCAATGCTACTCAAAGGGATTTCATTGTCTTGAAGGCAATAGAAAAGCCACTGATTAATATCTTGTGGCTGGGTACTTTTGTACTTATTATAGGATTCACCATGGCCACCACCAGGCGATTCAGAGAATTCGTGAAGGGAAGGGACAGAGATATTCTGGCAGGCAACACCAAAGCTGGCGGATCAAAAGCAAAGCAGGTCGTCTCCGCCAAGTAGGAGTTAGTGACTACAGTGGAACACTGTCCTGCTTAGCCTGTCGAAGCACGGGGGGGCATGTCGTCGACCGAAGCGGAGACAAGTCCTTCGACCGTGCGACGGACCGCAAACTCAGTCCTTCGATAAACTCAGTCCTTCGATAAACTCAGTCCTTCGATAAACTCAGGATGGCATGAAATATGTGGTAGAAAAATAACACCCATGAAGGGCAAGGCACCTACGGTTAGTGACTACAGTGGAACACTGTCCTGCTGAGCCTGTCGAAGCACGGGGGGGCATGTCGACCCTCCTATTTGTGCATAAGTAATAGCAGATCTCACGCAGACGGCTAGTCCAAGCGGACTGAAGGAGGCTTTAGTCGAGATGAGCAACCCTGCTATATAAGGGCATATCTAAGAAAGATACGCATTATTTCTGAGAATTCCAAGAAAAACGGTTTGAAATAATTTCAGTCCGGATAAAGTCAGTCAGCTTATCTTCCGGCAGGCCGCACTGTCAGTACCACTCCAGGATTCCCTGGTTGAGAATTCCGGTGCTTCTGCCTTTGAGGCTGCGTCCTAAAAACGGCGAATTGACAGATTTGGATTCGCTGCGGTCAAATACCCATTCTTCTTCGGGATCAAAGAAAGTAAGATTCGCTTCTGCTCCTTCTTCAATGGAAAGTGAGGTCAGGCCGAGAATTCTTCTGGGCTGAGAGGTGAACTTTTCAAGAAGGTCTTCCAAAGGCAATTTCGCATATTGTAATGCCACCGAGAATGCGGTCTCTAACCCGGTGATACCGAATTCTGCCAGGTCAAATTCCAGATTCTTACTTTCTTCCGCATGCGGACTGTGATCGGACACAATAGCATCTATGGTGCCCTCCTGTAAACCCTTTCTCAATGCTTTGACATCTTGCTCCGACCTGAAGGGAGGACTTACTTTCAGGTTGGTATCGAAAGAGATCAGTGCCGAGTCATCGAAAGCGAGCTGATGGGCAGCAATATCACATGTTACCGGAAGCCCTTTCTGTTTGGCGGCCTTGATAAGTCTGACCGATCCGGACGAAGATATAAGCGAGAAGTGAAGCAGTGGCGGGTGCGATCCTTTATGATTACTTGTTTCCAGGGAGTATTCCAGCAGCATGAGATCACGGGTGATCATCATCTCCTCTGACAGTGACGGAATGCCCTTAAAGCCGAGGAGCGTGCTGGTGCGTCCTTCGTGCATTTGTCCAAAAGCCGACAGTTGCCGGTCGTCCGGTCGGTTGATGAGCAAGCCGTTAAAAGGGCGGAGATAAAGAAGCGATTTGAGAAGGATATCGGCATTCGAAATAGGATTTTCTCCGTCAGTAAATGCTACCGCACCGGTATGGTGCATATCTATCATTTCTGTAAAATCCACGCCCTTCGCCATTTTTGTTACAGACGAAGTAGGGAGTAGTGTGACCGGGCTGTCCTGTCCGGCTGATAGTATGTATTTTAGCGTGTCTTTGGAATCGACTACAGGATGCGTATTCGGAAGTAGAAGAATTCCGGTAAATCCTCCCCGGGCAGCGGCTTTTTGCAGAGAGCTGATGTCCTCAACAAGCTCGTG
Organism: uncultured Cytophagales bacterium; assembly: GCA_964488435.1. Classification (GTDB taxonomy): domain Bacteria; phylum Bacteroidota; class Bacteroidia; order Cytophagales; family Spirosomataceae; genus JBEBSO01. The sequence goes on from CAZAVR010000002.1 coordinate 26,214, forward strand.
TCCGGGGTCCCTGAGTGCCACCCTCATATCAAGCCAGCCCGGAGACACAGACATCCCTTTTTTTTCGATTATCTCAATTCCTTTTCTGGCTTCCATGATTCTGGGTGTAGTCATACCCGGTCTGGACCTCAAGATCGGATCTACGCCGTTTTTGTTGCTGAGAGAATCCATGCCTGATTTGCCGGTTTGGAAGATGGATCCGAATTTCATACCCAAAGACGGAAATGGGCTGAACCCGCTCCTGCAAAATTACTGGATGGTCATTCACCCCCCGACTTTGTTTCTGGGTTTTGCGACGACATTGATCCCCTTTTCGTTTGCCATTGCCGGCTTATGGCTTAGAAAATCGCATGACTGGATCCGTCCGGCATTGCCCTGGGCCTTGTTTTCTGCGCTTGTGCTGGGTGTTGGAATACTTATGGGGGCGTATTGGGCTTATGAAACCCTGAATTTCGGTGGATACTGGAACTGGGATCCTGTAGAGAATTCGTCATTCGTGCCCTGGCTCGTACTTATCGCAGCCATTCATACGATGATCATCTCCAGGAGAAATGCTACAGCCCTTAAGACATCTTTTATACTCACTATAGCAAGTTTCCTTCTTATCCTCTACTCCACATTCATGACCAGAAGTGGAATATTGGGTAATGCATCTGTACACTCATTTACAGACTTGGGGCTTTCGGGGCAGTTGCTTATTTACTTGCTGACGTTTACCATCGCAGCCATTGCGTTGCTCGTTTTCAGGTGGAAGGATTTGCCGGATGATAAAGAAGAAGTGTCGAGCTACTCGCAGGAGTTCTGGATCTTTATAGGTGCTGTGGTGTTATGTCTTTCCGGGTTTCAGATATTGTTCACCACCTCTTTCCCGGTATATAATAAGATCGCCGAATTGTTCGGATTCATTCTCAACCTGGCGCTACCGACAGATCAGATCGCACACTATAATAAGTTCCAGCTCTGGTTTTTTGTACTGGTAGTCATTCTTACAGGCGTAGGGCAGTTTTTCTGGTGGAAAAGGATAGGGAAGAGCAATTTTAACGCGCTCTATCCTCCCTTGTTGATTACACTCATCCTGAGTTCCGCAGTGATTGTTTTGTGTGAGATCAAGACTTTTTCCTACATGATGTTGCTTACAGCGTCCATTTTCGCGGTTGTGGCCAATGGAACCATCATGTTCGGGATTTTCAAGGGAAACTACAAGCTTTCGGGAGGTGCCGTTACACATATAGGTGTGGCATTGATGTTGATCGGCGTACTGTTTTCGTCCGGGTACAGCAAAGTGGTTTCCATCAATAATTCCGGCCTGATGATTTCCAGGTCAGATGAATTTACAGCCAACGACAATAAGGAGAATAAGGAGAATGTGACGCTTTGGCTCAATAAGCCTGAGAAAATGGGGGATCTTCTGCTTACCTGGCGCGATGTATACGTAGAGCCGCGCCATATCCCGGAGTATATACCCAAAAGCTGGGTAGAGCATATCGAAAAGGATTTCAGGGCGGTGGCATTAAGGGATATCACTGTTAAAGAGAAGACCTACTATAAAAAGGGTGATACACTTGAACTGTACCCGGAAAATTTCTACTACGAAATTGAGTACAGAGAACCTTCAGGCAAAGTATTTACACTGTTTCCACGGGCGCAGATCAACGACAGGATGGGACTGGTTTCCTCACCGGATATCCGTCGCATGGCCGAAAAGGATTTGTATACCTATGTAAGTATGTCAACCAATCCGACTGCAGAAACACAGTGGGGGCCGACGGAAGACTTTAAGGTGTCGATGAAAGATACCTTCTTCGTCAACGACTATGTGGCGATTTTGGATAATGTGGTCAGGACAGAAACCGTTGACGGTGTCACGCTGAACGAAGGAGATGCGGCTGTAAAAGCGATTATTCGGATTCTGGATAACGAGAAAGAATATATTGTTACTCCTTCATTCATCATCCGGAACAGCACGATTGGCCGGAAAGCGGAAATAAGTAAGGAGCTGGGTCTTAGAGTTCAATTCAAAGAAATAGATCCCAATACGGGCACCTTTACTTTCTCTGTCAATGCTACTCAAAGGGATTTCATTGTCTTGAAGGCAATAGAAAAGCCACTGATTAATATCTTGTGGCTGGGTACTTTTGTACTTATTATAGGATTCACCATGGCCACCACCAGGCGATTCAGAGAATTCGTGAAGGGAAGGGACAGAGATATTCTGGCAGGCAACACCAAAGCTGGCGGATCAAAAGCAAAGCAGGTCGTCTCCGCCAAGTAGGAGTTAGTGACTACAGTGGAACACTGTCCTGCTTAGCCTGTCGAAGCACGGGGGGGCATGTCGTCGACCGAAGCGGAGACAAGTCCTTCGACCGTGCGACGGACCGCAAACTCAGTCCTTCGATAAACTCAGTCCTTCGATAAACTCAGTCCTTCGATAAACTCAGGATGGCATGAAATATGTGGTAGAAAAATAACACCCATGAAGGGCAAGGCACCTACGGTTAGTGACTACAGTGGAACACTGTCCTGCTGAGCCTGTCGAAGCACGGGGGGGCATGTCGACCCTCCTATTTGTGCATAAGTAATAGCAGATCTCACGCAGACGGCTAGTCCAAGCGGACTGAAGGAGGCTTTAGTCGAGATGAGCAACCCTGCTATATAAGGGCATATCTAAGAAAGATACGCATTATTTCTGAGAATTCCAAGAAAAACGGTTTGAAATAATTTCAGTCCGGATAAAGTCAGTCAGCTTATCTTCCGGCAGGCCGCACTGTCAGTACCACTCCAGGATTCCCTGGTTGAGAATTCCGGTGCTTCTGCCTTTGAGGCTGCGTCCTAAAAACGGCGAATTGACAGATTTGGATTCGCTGCGGTCAAATACCCATTCTTCTTCGGGATCAAAGAAAGTAAGATTCGCTTCTGCTCCTTCTTCAATGGAAAGTGAGGTCAGGCCGAGAATTCTTCTGGGCTGAGAGGTGAACTTTTCAAGAAGGTCTTCCAAAGGCAATTTCGCATATTGTAATGCCACCGAGAATGCGGTCTCTAACCCGGTGATACCGAATTCTGCCAGGTCAAATTCCAGATTCTTACTTTCTTCCGCATGCGGACTGTGATCGGACACAATAGCATCTATGGTGCCCTCCTGTAAACCCTTTCTCAATGCTTTGACATCTTGCTCCGACCTGAAGGGAGGACTTACTTTCAGGTTGGTATCGAAAGAGATCAGTGCCGAGTCATCGAAAGCGAGCTGATGGGCAGCAATATCACATGTTACCGGAAGCCCTTTCTGTTTGGCGGCCTTGATAAGTCTGACCGATCCGGACGAAGATATAAGCGAGAAGTGAAGCAGTGGCGGGTGCGATCCTTTATGATTACTTGTTTCCAGGGAGTATTCCAGCAGCATGAGATCACGGGTGATCATCATCTCCTCTGACAGTGACGGAATGCCCTTAAAGCCGAGGAGCGTGCTGGTGCGTCCTTCGTGCATTTGTCCAAAAGCCGACAGTTGCCGGTCGTCCGGTCGGTTGATGAGCAAGCCGTTAAAAGGGCGGAGATAAAGAAGCGATTTGAGAAGGATATCGGCATTCGAAATAGGATTTTCTCCGTCAGTAAATGCTACCGCACCGGTATGGTGCATATCTATCATTTCTGTAAAATCCACGCCCTTCGCCATTTTTGTTACAGACGAAGTAGGGAGTAGTGTGACCGGGCTGTCCTGTCCGGCTGATAGTATGTATTTTAGCGTGTCTTTGGAATCGACTACAGGATGCGTATTCGGAAGTAGAAGAATTCCGGTAAATCCTCCCCGGGCAGCGGCTTTTTGCAGAGAGCTGATGTCCTCAACAAGCTCGTGTCCGGGGTCCCTGAGTGCCACCCTCATATCAAGCCAGCCCGGAGACACAGACATCCCTTTTTTTTCGATTATCTCAATTCCTTTTTCGGCGGGAATTGCCGGTGCGATACGGGAAATTTTTCCGTTTTCGACGAGGAGATCGACCACTTTGTTGTGGTGGGCAGATGGTTTATCGATGATCCTAACCGAACGAATCAGAATACGCATAACTAGGGAATATAACGGTCACTTAAAACACGGTCTATAAATGAGCTGATTATGAGACCGGCGGGTAATAACGACAAAAAAAAAGCCCCTTCCGGAGCTAACCTGCTTATTGTCCGATAAGCTTTTTATAATCCCCGGCTGAAAGCAGGTTCTCGTAAGCAGTTACGTCAGACACTTTTACTTTCACCATCCAGCCTTTATGATAAGGATCGCTATTGACAAGTTCCGGTGCTCCGTCCAGTTCAGGATTGATCTCGAGGATCTCACCCGCCATCGGAAGAAAGAGATCTGAAACCGTTTTTACCGCTTCCACCGACCCGAAAACATCTCCCTCCTCCAGTGTTTCTCCTATGGTTGGAATATCTATATAGACGATGTCTCCCAGTTCATTTTGGGCGTGTTCAGTGATTCCAACCACAGCTATATCGCCTTCCAAGCGCACCCATTCGTGGTCTTCTGTATATTTTAGTTCTTCAGGAAATGACATATAGATTTGGAATGAAGAATTTCGGGTTATGATTCAATGGCGCAATGTTATATAAGATTAGCGAACTTTCCAAACGAAATACGAATATGATTTCGGGCGGAGGTAACTGTCCTGCCGGAGATGGCGAGCGTGGAGATCAGAGGATTTGGGGGGCTTCATTGAACTCCCGTTTCGGTAGGTTTCACTGTGGTTTATAATCAGTAAAGTGTGAAAACAAACTTGGTGATCTCAAATTCCGTATCTTTGTATTTTACAAGAATTACAGCGATTGTTATGTTAGATAAGTTAGAGTCCATCAAGGAGCGTTTCGGGGAAGTAGAGCAGCAGATTATGCAACCGGAAGTTGTATCCGACTCTAAACGGTTTTCGAAGTTGAGCAAGGAGTACAAGGATCTGGGTCGTATAGTGGAACAGTATCAACAGTATCAGAAGGTTCTGAATAATATAGCAGATGCAAAGGCGATCATTGCTGAAGAAAGCGATGAGGAGCTGCGCGAAATGGCGAAGGAAGAACTTAACGAACTGGTACCACGCCAGACGGAAATGGAGCAGGTGATCAAAGAGCTTTTGATCCCTAAAGATCCGAACGACAGCAGAAATATCATACTCGAAGTCAGGGCAGGTACCGGTGGGGATGAGGCGGCTATTTTTGCCGGCGATCTGTTTCGAATGTATCAGCGTTTTATAGAGCGCACGGGCTTGAGGCTGTCAGTGTTGGATTTCACGGAAGGCTCTACCGGCGGATACAAGGAAATTGTGTGTAAGGTGGAAGGCGAAGATGTGTATGCCAAACTCAAGTTCGAGTCAGGGGTGCACAGAGTGCAGCGGGTACCGGTGACCGAGTCACAGGGAAGGGTTCATACCTCTGCTGCAACTGTGGCTGTATTGCCCGAGGCAGAGGAAGTGGATGTGGATGTAAGTTGGAATGACATCCGGATTGACACCTTTAACTCATCGGGTGCAGGTGGACAGTCCGTAAACACAACCTACTCAGCGGTGAGGCTCACACATATTCCTTCGGGGCTGGTGGTCAGTTGCCAGGACGAGCGTTCACAGCTGAAAAACAAGGAACGGGCGATGTCTGTGCTTCGTTCTCGTTTGTTCGAGATTGAGCGGCAGAAGCAGCATGATGCAATCAGTTCTCAGCGAAAGTCGATGGTGGGCTCCGGAGACAGATCTGATAAAATCCGCACGTATAATTATCCTCAAAGCCGTGTGACGGATCATCGTATCGGTTATACTGTTTATAATTTGCCGGCGGTAATGGACGGAGAGATTGGCGATTTCATAGAGAATCTAAGGATTGCTGAAACAGCAGAAAGGATGCAGGAGGGAGAGATGGTGTAAAACTTCGTGTCTTAATATTTCGATTGGTCAAAAGCTTTAATAATGTCCTTAACTGAATCAACTCTTTTTAAACTTTCCGATCAGCAGATTTCTTCTGATCTTGCCGGAGAAAAAGTTATTCTGAACCATGATAAAGGCGCCTACTATGCGCTGGATGAGGTGGGTGCGCTTGTGTGGAGCGAGCTGGAGAAGGGTACAGCAAGCCTGGGCACACTCAAGGACCGGATTATGGAATACTATGAGATAGATCCAGAAACACTGCACGCTGATCTGACGGAACTCCTGAGAGAGCTCGTGGAAGAGAAGCTCGTGGAGAAAGTCGTGTAGCTTATGGTTTCACTCAGGGCGAATTACCGTAGATGGAAGACACTGACAGGAGATCAGAAAAGGGCTTTTCTGCGTGCCTCGGTGTTGTTGTCTGTGATAGGCCTTGGATTAAGGATTCTGCCTTTTTCACGTTTCAGGAAGTGGTATCATCGCCTGGCTTCGTCTTCAGTAAGCAGGGAGACAGAGGCCGAGGAGCTGGAGCGGGTATCCTGGGCGGTGCGTACCGCCGCTCATCATCTTCCCTTTACACTTTTGTGCCTTCCGCAGGCGCTGACACTAAAGTATATGCTTAGGCATGAGGCCGGTTTGAATTTGCATATCGGTGTTCAGAAAGATGCAGTGCAGGGTTTTATGGCGCACGCCTGGGTTGAAAAAGACAGTAGGACCATTATAGGAGATTTGCCTGAAATGAACTTTCAGCCTTTGTGGATATGGAATTAGGACTGTTTGGGAACACTTCGACTCGTCTGACAATATTTAGATAGAACCGCTTTATCAATGCATCATTACACGGCTTATGGGTTAAACTTTGCTTCTGATATCGAACTTGTCGAATGTGTACGCACGGATGCTGCACAGACAGACTTCGTGATCAGATCAGGTACGTTTCCCATCCCTGAACTTACACCGGTTAATATCAGAAGGCGCGGTGGGCAGGCCGCCTGCGCGATCGGGCCTGACGGAGCCTGCTATATACATTGGGAGGGCGTTGCGACTTTCAGGGCAGTGGAAGGGCGTCTGCTGGAAGTGCAGGCTTACACGAACCATGGAGATGTACTAAGCCTTTTTACCGTTTGCGAGGCATTGGGATTGATTCTTTTTCAGCGACAATATTTCCTTCTCCATGCCAGTGCTGTACAGGTAGGCCATGAAGCGTGGGTATTTATTGCCAATCCGGGCACAGGTAAATCAACAACGTCGGCAGCATTTGTTAAGGCAGGCTGTCCTTTGTTAAGCGACGATCTGACTGCGATTGTTTTCGATGACACGCAATCAGCCTACGTACAGCCGGGTTACCCTCAGCTGAAAATCTGGGAGTCTGCGGTTTCGGGGCTGGGCTATGATCCTGATCGTCTGCCCCTGGTTACAGAAGGTGTCCGGAAATATGCGTTGTATCCCAGTGAAAATTTTCCTTCGTCTCCGGTTAGATTGACAAAGATTTTCTTCCTGGAGCCTACCGGTGGCCCCACCGTTCCGGAGGAGATGAGTCCGGGGATTTTCCCTGTAGAATGCCTGAAACACTTTTCTCTTTCCAACTTCTTTATCAAGGCGGAGCATCAGGTAAGGTTTTTCAAACAGAGCGTGATGTGTGCCCGCTCGAGTACCATTTTCCGTCTATCCAGGCCGGACGGTTTCGCTGCGCTGGAGCAATGGGTAGAGCGGTGTATTGAGGAGGCTTATTCTTCTGAAAAAACGGATAAGTAATTTTCATGACCGATCTGAATATTTCTCCCGAACTTTCTTTGCTGCTTTCTGCCTGTCTGGCTGAGAAGCCTGCCCCGCCACCTGTAGCGGCTGTGGACTGGGAGGTATTCATACAACTCTCCAGGCAAAACGGGGTACTGGCTTTGGTAGCAGACCGCCTGGGAGATCTCGCTCCGGGCGAAATAGCGAGACGGATAACCAATGAGGCCGTTCTTCAGGCGATGCATAATCTCATGGCGATGCGGAGAATGCTGGAAGTGAAGAAGTGTTTGTCTGAGGCCGGTGTTCGTGCTTTTCCGATGAAAGGTCCGCTTTGGGGGTGGCTTTATTATAATAATACAGGATTGCGCAGTTTCGGGGATCTCGACTTTTTTATAGAGACGGGTGATCTGGTCAAAGGCGTGGACGCTTTGAAAACACTGGGATTCAGAATAGATGATTACAGAACATATCTCCTGAGCGGCCATAATTTGTTCGAGGCGTACGTGAGGACTGACTATCAACTTGCGTTGACACCTGAAAAAGAGGGGGACGTCAAACTGATTGAGCTGCAATGGCGGAATACCTATCCAAGGTTCGGACGGTTTTATACATATACAGAACTGATGGATCGCCCTTCTGCGTATCTGATCAATGGTGAAGAGGTTTTGATTCCGCGTCGGGAGTATCAATTCCTGATGATAATCATCCATCATGGGCTTATCGAACAATGGGCACGCCTGAAGTATCTTGCTGATCTGGTCTTTTTTCTTCGTAAAGAGTCAGCGGATTTAGACTGGGATTTTATATGGTCTGAATCTCAGAAGAAAGGACTGCGGAAAATGTTGCTGTTAGGCTTGTATCTGGCCGAGAGATTTTCCGGACAATCCTACACACACGCTCCTGTTTCTTTCGAAACCCTTAAAGGATATCCGTTCTCCGCCTTGCTGAAGGCCTGGGAGGAAGGAGAATCCAAAAGTACTACGAAGTCAGCCAGGATTTTCAGCTATAGCTTTAGATATAAACAGGGTTTGCGCCATAAAGCAGCGCTTTTGTCTGCACACTTCAGCTACCTGACGGAATGGAAGCTTCTTTGGCATAAGGCCAGGTGGTACAGCAGGAAATAGGGGCATGTTTATCTGTGCTTGATCAGCGATCTTTCCGTGACAGTTGTATTTAATAAAGGTTCATTCAGCGTAACGCTACGTTTATTGGGCACAAGGGAGACCTTTGCGCCAGCGGATTTATTGGGTACAAGTCCTCCTAGGTTAGCGGTCGTGGGGTCATGCCGACCACGGCGGAGTCATCTCCTGTTTAAACGGAAGGGGTGTATTTTTTTGAATGTCCATCGGGTGGAAGTGGGCTGATCGAGATGGTAATTGGTAAAAGAACCCGTGCCAAACGCAAACCGGCTAACAAGGAGACCTGAAACTGATAAAGACGCGCGGCCTGGTGCATACCTCTGTTCCGTGGCCCGTGTCCCACGGGACTTTACTGGACAATGCTGGAGCTAGGTGTAGTTTGGAACTACACCTTTTTATTTTTTTGGAGCTTGCAGTTCGTTTTTGAGAGTTCGATTCGCTACGGGATGTTGCCTGTGCCGGTTGTAGTTTGCGACTATGCCTTTCTATTTCTTAAAACTACACCCGGTCCCGGTAAGGATAGCAGACCGGAACCGGATATGTTGGAAAAATGTTATATTCGTAGCTATATTGGTACTAAAAGTCAGATAAGGGCATGACACATACGTTAACCATAGAAACAAGTAATTCTACTTACTTTGAGCAATTCAAAAGACTTGCCCGGAAGTTAGGTGTAACTGCTATTGAGAAGCACGAAGATACTACTGCTTCGTCTATTGCCGGAAAAGAGATAGGACCCGAATCAGCCGATGAGAAAGAAGAGCTTTTTTATAGCCTGTTTGGTAGTTGGGAAGGTGATGAAACCGGAGATGAACTTGTTAGACAAATATATTCGGCCAGGGTAAGCAATACGCGCGATATTGAATTATGAGCAAGTATCTCTTGGATACAAATATCTGTATTCATATCATCAAGGGCGAATTCAACCTTAAGGCTAAAATTCAAAAAATTCGCTTTCAATCCTGCTATATATCAGAGATCACGGTTGCAGAGCTTTTGTATGGAGTTGCCAATAGTGTTCCTGATAGAAAAGCTATCAACCTTCAAAGAGTATTAGACTTAAGAACCTCGTTTTCTGAACAGACAATTTCAATAAGTGAATGTTTGGAGGAATATGGCCAACAGAAAGCCCGGCTACGAAGTATTGGCAGAAGGGTAGAGGATTTAGATATTTTTATTGGCAGTACGGCGATCGTAAAGGGATTGACACTTGTAACCAGAAATACAAAGGATTTCATCAATATGGCTGGTATCAATTTGGAAAACTGGATTGATGAACCATCATAATATTAAACTTCCTATTTTTTGAATCCGCTCCTTCTAGTGTCTAATTGCTAAAGTTTACTATATTATTTTTCAATTGACTTCCTTTT
>CAZAVR010000003.1:0-5018 GCA_964488435.1 uncultured Cytophagales bacterium
AATAGCCTAAAGCGTATAGCTTAAAGCCTAAAACATATAGCCTAAAACAAAAAGATGAACTCATGAAAATTTATCCTCCTGAAAAAGATGTGCAGGCTGGCGGGAAGTCAACCCGCTCTCAGCATTCGGTGGATTCGTTCATGAGGGTGTTGGCGCTGATTGTAGCATTTATAAGTGTTTTCGTCTTCTTTTTTAAAATATTGTTTTTTTGAAAGATCTACACGCATCGGGTATTTTCAGGATGGCGAGAACGCGGCGGACATTTTCGGGAAGACTCCGACAGTGGTTTTGGGTGGAGAAGTTTAACAATATCCCCGGACTGATTGCGCTTGTCCTGACTGGCATTGCGATGGGTTGGGTCATTGCTGAGTCGGGGGTGGTGGTGGCTCTGCTTATTATTGCGGCATGCTTTGCTATTCCGATCGTTTATGCGACGGTGGCCTATCCGCAGTTCGGGATTCTTCTGCTGATGTTCATGGCTTTCTTTTTGTTCTATTTTATCCGGATAGGCATCAATTTTCCTCTCGGTACGCTTCTTGACGGGATACAAGGGCTGTTGATTCTTGGATTCCTTATCCGACAAAAAAGCCGGCCGGAGTGGGGCCTTTTTCGTAATCCTGTCAGTTACCTGATCTTGTGCTGGATAGGCTATAACCTCATACAGGTGGTCAATCCCTGGGCCGAATCACGCATGGCCTGGGTATATACAGTGCGTTCGGTAGCCCTGGTCATGTTCATGTACTTCGTGTTTACTTACCAGATCCGGACGATTCAGATGGTGAGGGTAGTCATCTGGGCTTGGTTAATGCTAGCATTGGCCGGGGCTTTGTACGGATTCAAACAAGAGTTTTTTGGTTTTAAGGATGCAGAATATATGCACATGACTTCTGACCCACTGCTTACCAGCCTTTTGTTTATAGATGGGCACTGGCGGAAGTACTCGATATTTTCCGATCCGGTGGCGTTTTCATATAACATGGTCGCAGCTTTTTTCTTGTGTATTGCTATCATCTCAGGGAAGGTTTCAATGGTCAGGCGCATCTTGTTGTCTGTGCTGGCATGTCTTTATCTGACGAGCATGTTATATGCAGGGACGAGAGGGGCCTATGTCCTTATCCCGGCCGGGCTGGCGCTGTTTGGGATACTTCGGTTTAACAAGGTGATCTTTTTGTTTATGGTCGCTGCAACGATGGTTTTGGGAGTGCTCATCATGATTCCCACTTCTAACCCGACACTATACCGGTTCCAAACGGCGTTCAAACCTTCTAATGATGCTTCGTTCAATGTCCGGCAGATCAATCATAAAAAAATACAACCTTACATACAAAGTCATCCGATGGGCGGAGGACTCGGCTCAACAGGTGTATGGGGGGTAAGGTTTTCTCCGGGAAGCTTTCTGGCAGGGTTCCCCCCTGACAGCGGATATTTGAGGGTAGCCGTAGAATTGGGGTGGATAGGACTTCTGCTATTTTGCACACTCGTGTTTGTGATGCTGAAGACAGGTATTGACAGCTTTTATCGCATCCGTAATCCGGAACTAAAATCGTACTGTCTGGCCATGACCTTGATTATTTTCGTGTTGGGTATAGGTAATTATCCACAGGAAGCGCTCGTGCAGTTTCCTTCCAGCATTAATTTTTATCTCGCTATATCGTTGATTTTGGTTTCCTTCCGATTGGATAACCAACAGCAGAACCTACTAACTTTTAAATGAAATATGTTTTTTAAATTGATTAATAAAGCCCTCGGCTTGTTGGTTTTGCTGAGATACGGAAGTGTTCCAAAAGCGTTAAGGTATTTTTACCGGGACACGTATTATTGTCAGATGGTGCAATGGAAATATGTTTTCAGAGATTATGTCATAAAGAAGAAGTACAAATCCATTTCTTTCCAGGGAGAGTTTGCTCCGGAGCTTCTTTTTGTCCTGCCTTTCGCCTACTGGCATTATAAAAATGGCACGCTGGCAAAGACACAATCGCCTATATATACACGAGAGATGTATTTTTTTTCGGAGAACCATGAGGAGGCGTTTGAAATACGTACGACAGCAGGAAACTACAATTTTGAAACACCGAGGATACTCTACAGTCACAACTATAACATGAGCAAGTGGGCCAGGGTTCCTCTTAAAGCGCAGTACAAGAATTCGGTTTACGTCTACGAAAAGCCGATCCTCGTCGTTGCAAACCGGTACAATATGGAGTGGGGACAACCACCGATCAGTTTTTTTAGTCTCGATCTTCTTTCGTACTTTTTTACGACCCTGTCCGCGCAGTATCAAATCATCTACAATCGTCCCCGTCCGCAGAATATTACCATGGACAATAGTGACATATATGATCTTGACGAATATGACTGGATCAAAGCTGAATTTCCTGAGGTGATACTGATGGAGGACCTCTTTGTGGAAAACAAAGCTGGCGCCCGTAATTTTAATCATTTACAGATGCAGGTGTATGCGAATGCGAACCATTTTCTATCTATCCATGGCGGGACGGCGACACTGGCAAGTTATTTTGAAGGGATAAATGTTATTCTTTCAAAGCAGGGGCCTGAGCATCATTTCAAGTGCTTTGAAACGCTGTATACCGAGTTGTCAGGTGCCACTGTTTTACATGCAAAAACAGATGAGCAAGTGAAGGAATATGTTGAGCAACATTATCTGAATCCTGTATAATCTGAATGGAATCACCAAAGAAAAGCCACTATTGGCTGTTGTCCGGCGTCCTGTCGGTTTTACAAAACTTTTCCGGCGTACTTTTCGGTTTCGCGAGCTTTTTCGTTCTGGTCAGACTTCTTTCCAAGCATGATTTTGGCGCCTGGACACTTTTTATGTCCACAATCACTATTCAGGAGACCATAAGAAACGGACTTATACAAAGTGCGCTGGTTAAGTTTATTTCATCGGAACCCAAAACAGAGCATGCCAGGATTATTTCAGCTTCTTTTACCATCACGGGAATAGTCACGGCGGTTTGCCTGATAGCCAATCTGGGTTTTGCCCATCTCCTGGCGGAAATGTGGGATTCACCTCAATTGACGACTATGTTCTATATTTATAATGTCGTGTTCCTTTTTTCGGGTGTATTGACGCAGTTTAACTGCATAGAACAGGCAAATCTCCAGTTTAAAGGCATCTTCATCAGCAATCTTATCAGGCAATCCTCCTTTTTTGTGTTTATTCTGGTTTGTTTTGCTTTCAACCTGTCTTTTCCGCTGTGGAACCTGGTGCTGGTACAGATACTGAGTGCTGCGCTCAGTATGATTCCTGCTTATTACTACGTGAAGCCGCATCTCTCTTTTATCAGCATTTCTGATATGGTGCGAAGCAACGGGCAATGGGTGATGAGGTTATTCAATTTTGGGAAGTATGCATTTGGTACCTCAGTAAGTTCGCTGCTGTCCGGAACGATCGACCAGATGATGCTCGGTGCGATGCTTTCTCCCGTGGCATCCGGCTCGTTCAATATCGCTGTCAGGGTAACGAATCTCATCGATATTCCGACAAATGCGATGGCTTCCATTGTATTTCCTCAAAGCGCCAAGCGGGTTGCTTCAGAAGGAAAGCCGGCTATCAAGTACCTGTATGAGAAGTCGGTGGGGACCACATTGGCGATTGCTGCGCCTATAGTACTTTTTCTGTTTGTGTTTTCGAATGAGGTGATATGGATTTTGGCCAGTGATAAATACCATGATGCCGTCCCGTTGCTGCGAATCACTTTGCTTACCTGTCTGCTGATGCCTTTCGGACGTCAGTTCGGAACTGTTCTGGATTCTATGGGACGAACGAAACTTACTTTTTATATTGTGCTCTTTACGGCGACGTTGAATTTGTCGCTTAATTTCTTTTACATCAGGAACTTTGGCATTATGGGTGCAGCCTATGCGACGCTTTGCTCGAATATCATCGGGTTCCTGATTGCACAATTTATTTTAAGAAAGGAGCTGGCGGTAAATGCTTACAATGCGCTGATCTATGCGGTGCATTTTTATCCTGATTTTTTTTCGGCGATATGTAGGCCCCTTACTAAGCAAAGCAAAAGGAAAATGAGTCACTCAATATCTGATCACTATGGTAGGTGTTAAATTTCAGGGAAGGTTAGGGAATCAATTGTTTCAATATTATTTCCTATTGTATCTGAAATCGCGGGACAAGCGCAGGATGTACTTTTTCCCGAATCCGCATCATGCTTATCTCGCCCGGTATTTCGACCTGGGGTGGTATCATAATCTGACGCTTGGCTCTAAGCTGTATTCGATTTTTATGAGAGTGATTCCTAGGCTGCTTTCCTTTAAAGAAGTGTATGTGCATAATTTCGTTAGCCCGAGAGAAGTAAATGTGCAGAATTTTTCCATCTACAACGGGTATTTTCAATCTGACTATTATATAAAAAGGGTACCATCACCGAAACCTTTACTCATCAAGACGAAATTTACAGAACAGTTTCAAAACAAGTTTGGGAAAGTGTTTAGTGAGAATAAGACGGTCGTGGTACATGTAAGAAGAACTGACTACCTTTCTTACGGAAAAAGGGACATTTCTTTGCCAATAGGCTATTTCAAATCGCAGTTGTATGCCATTGAAAATCTGGATAGCTATCGTGTTTTTTTTGTCAGCGATGACATGGAGTTTTTAAAGAAAGAGTTTCCGGCCAGACCCAATTTCGAATTTTCGAGCAATTCGGAAATCATAGACTTTCAGTTGATTATGAATGCAGATGTGGCCATTATCTCCAACAGTACGTTTGCCTGGTGGGCTGCCTGGTTTTCTCCCAAAGACAACCTGGTGATAGCGCCTCAGAACTGGATTGGGTTTCGCGTCGGGAGGGAACATCCGAGAGGCGTGATGACCGATGCATTTTCATGGAAACCCGTACTGGAAACCTGATAGTTCATGATGAAAATATTACACGTAACGGCTTATATCACCGGGGGAGCGGGAATCGCGGTGATGCGATTGCACAGAGCTTTGCTGAAAAATGGCGTCGATTCGAAGGTGCTTTGTTTTTTTTGCGCGG
>CAZAVR010000003.1:5028-32373 GCA_964488435.1 uncultured Cytophagales bacterium
TCGTGAACAGGATACTGAACCGACTGAGGCTTGACAAGGCCAGCCGTCTGACGAGGGGCCTGAGTGGAGACTACGAAACTTACACATTCCCCTTTTCTCCGTATCCGGTTCATGAGCACCCGTTGGTAGAAAATTCGGATATAATTCATTTACATTGGATTGCTGATTTTGTCGATATACCTTCCTTTTTTTCGAGGGTAAAGAAGCCGCTTTTGTGGACAGCTCATGATTTAAACCCGATTTTGGGAGGTTTTCACTATGAAAATGACCGATTGAGAAATCCCGCCTATGAAAAGGCAGAAAGTACACTTGCTAATCTGAAACATCATTTTATAAGGAAAGCAAATGTCCGGTTCATAGCCGGAAGTACGGTCACATCCGAGAAAATTCGTAACTATCTTCCTGAAATTGATGTGACTGTGATCCCGTGCCTTTTAGAAACGGCACTTTACCTGCCTGTTTCGAAAAGTACGGCAAAAGAGGCGCTTTGCCTCCCCGCAGAAGCCCTGGTGATTGGTTTTGGCGCTGATGATCTGAAGAATCACAGGAAGGGGTATTGGCTGTTGAAAGAAGCCATTGATATGCTGGAGGAGAGCGAGAGGCAATTACTTTTGCTGGTTTCATTTGGCGCCGGCGGGAAAATAACGGGAATGAAATCAGGAAAGCCTGATCGTCTTGATTTCGGAGTGATGACGAACAAAAGGGTTCATGCCTTGTTGTATTCGGCCATGGATTTTTTTGTTATTCCATCTCTGGAGGAGACATTCGGATTGACTGGCACCGAAGCCATGTTGAGCGATACAGCGCTTATAGCGTCCGAAACCGGCGGTGTGCCGGATTATGTTCGCGGGAATGAAGCATCGCTTACGTTTTCACCAGGAAATGCCCGGGAATTGATGGAGAAAATCAGACATGTTTTGGGTGCGAAACAAAGTGCTGACGCCAAAGCCGGGAATGTCAGGCAGCATATCCTCAATTGGTATCAGGATCAGGACCCTCTCGGTAAGCACGTAGAATTATATAAACAAGTACTCTCCTGACTCCTGATCCGAGCAGTAGCCGCCGGATAACCTTTGTTAATTACCTATGAGTTTAGAAGGGAAGAACATTATCATGCTGAGTCTGTTCAGATATGATGCCGAGATAGAATCAACCGGGATGACTGTGGCCAGGCATCTTGCAGACCATAATACTGTGTATTATGTGGATCACCCGTTCACGTTGAACGACGCGCTAAAGCAGCGAAACAGCGTGTCCTTTAAAAGAAGAAAGCGATATTTCTCCTGGTTCAGTGATGGTGTGGCTGAAACTGCAGTACCCAACCTGAAGGTAGTGATCCCGCCTCTTTTGCTTCCCATTAATTTTCTTTCGGAGGGATGGTTTTACCGCCGGCTGCTCGGAGTCAATGAATGGCTTATCCGGGGAAGGCTGAGGCGATTGATTAAGGATCGGAAACTGGGTGAGTTCGTTTTTATAAATGCTTTTAATTTCCACTATCCAGGCGTAGCTGATGGTTTGGAGGCCGGCGTTACGATGTACTATTGCCTTGATCCGGTAGCCGGCTCATTCGATGGCAGGCATGGCCCTTACTCGGAGCGCCTGATTGTGAAGAAATCGGATTTGGTTGTATGCAGCAGTAAGCAGTTATATAGAGAGAAATTAAGGCTCAATGCCCAAACCTACTTCGTTCCAAATGCAGCCGACGTCACACATTCCGGGAAAGCTCTTTCAAAGGAGCTGGCGGTGTCACCTAAAATCGACAGGCTGCCCAAACCCGTGATTGGGTATTTCGGGAATATTGAAAAAAGGATCGATTATGAGTTGATGAAAAGGGTGATCTTGATGAATCCTTCCCTGAGTTTTGCTTTCGTAGGCCCAAGAAACAGTGATGTGCCCACTTGGTTTTGCGAGCTGTCCAATGCTTATTTCCCGGGAAGTGTGCCTTATGAAGACATGCCGTCTGTGATCAAAGGTTTCGATGTAGCGCTTATTCCTTTCAGAAAAGATGCACGTAGTGCAACCGTTTTTCCGCTCAAGTTATTCGAGTATCTCGGCGCTGGTAAGCCCGTGGTCTCAACCGACTTCAATCCCGACCTGAGTGAGGTAACTGAGGGTCTTGTTGTCTATTGTTCGACAGCGGAAGATTTTTCCCATGCGATTCGAGATGCCCTGGTAAGCAATACAAGCGCCTCTGAAGCTTCGCGGATAGCTTTGGCAAAAAAACACACCTGGGAAAGCCGCGTTCAGGTCATTTCGGAACTCATATCAATGGCGTGGAAGGAGAAGGTCAGGCCTGCCTAGTCCTGACCTTCCAGTTCATCAAGTCCGTTTTTTACTTCGCTTTCCAGGTCACGGATTCGTTCATAGAGGTTCGTCGCAGACGAGTTACTGATCAATTCCGTTTCTATTTCTTTATATTTTCCCGCCGTGGCCAGTAACCCTACTGAGATCAAGGAAGATCTGTATTTATGTATCGCTTTTCTGAGAGCTTCCATCTCGTTTTCATGCATGGCCTCACTGATTGCATAAAGCTGTTTTTTACTTTCTTGCTGGAAAAGTGAAATGAGCTCTGTCCTTAATGATGCGTCGCCCCCCGTTATTTCATTGAGGTACTGGATGTCCACGTACGACGAGCCGGAGTTGGTAAGTTTGTTCATTAAAGTGTCATTTTTTTGAGTATCCGGAGCTGTTTCTTTATGTGTCAGTTTAAATATTTCGGCAATTACTTCACTCTCTTTGAATGGCTTCGAAATGTAACTGCTTGCACCGATACGAAGGCATTCATCTTTCTCTCCCGGCATAGCATGCGCTGTCATGGTTATTATGGGCGTAGTCAGTCCCAACTCATTCCGTATTTTTTTGATTGCGGTGTATCCGTCCATTTCGGGCATTTGAATATCCATGAGTACCACATCGAAGGTCTCTTCTCGGAGCTTGTTTACGGCTTCAAGACCGTTGCTGACCACTGTAATATTAGAGCCAAGCCTTTCAAACACGGCTTTAAGCAGTTTCTGGTTGAGCAGGTTGTCTTCTGCTGCCAGCAGTTTCAGTTTCGAAGGTTGAAGTTTTGTGGCAGGATCGTCACCAAAGTAATCAGGCTTATTAAAGTCGGTGATTATGGTGAACGGAAACTCAATGGTAAAGGTGGTCCCCTCGTTCAGCGTACTTTCTACTTTCAGACTTCCGGCAAGCAGATGCACCAGGGACTTGACGATACTTAGTCCCAAACCGGTACCGCCGAATTTTCGGGTAGTACTCTCAGATGCTTGTACAAAACGATCAAAAATCTTTTCTATTTTGTTTTCGGCTATGCCAATCCCCGTATCTTTTATGATAAACCTTATTCTTTGTTCGGAATTTATGATTTCAGCGGCTTCTTCTATAATGAGTGTAACTGACCCTTTTTCTGTGAATTTGACGGCGTTGCCGCATAAATTGAGAAGTATCTGGGTGAGCCGGAGTTTGTCTGTTACGATCACATCGGGCAGGTTGTCAGAAACGATATGTTTATAAACAATTCCTTTTTCTTTCGCACGCTGATTGATCAAAACGGAAACCGAGCTGGCGAGGTCGCGGAGAGATGTAGGGTGTTCGTCAAGCTGAAACTGACCGACCTCCAGTTTTGACACGTCCAGAATGTCGTTAATAAGATCAAGCAGATTTCGGCCGGCAATCTGTATGTAATTGATATACTCAAGACTTGTTTCTTCCTTTACCTCTCCTTCCAACAGGTAGGTAAAGCCGAGTATAGCATTGAGAGGCGTACGAATTTCATGGCTTATATTGGCCAGAAACACATCCTTGATTCTAATGGATTGTTCGGCGGTATCGCGCGCTACTTTTAAGTCATTGGCATATTTTTCCAAGGCTGTAATATCCCTGAAAACGGCAATCGCACCGGTGATTTCGTTGTTAAGATCAAAAACGGGCTTGGCGCTGGTTTCGAAGTCGACTTGTGATCCTTTGATGTGGAGACTGACCCTGTTTTCAATTTTATTTCCCTGTAAAGCTTTGGTCAGGGATAACGAATTTATATTTAGTTCATTCGCATTTTTGTCGAAGGTTGAGAATTTCTCCAGAAGTGCATTTAGATCTTTGGGCATGTCTTCAATACCAAGCAATTCTTTCCCGGACGGATTGATTAAAATGATTTCCTGTTGCGGATTGACCACCATAATACCATCCGGAATCGCATCCAGGTATTGACTTACCTGACGCTCTTTTCTGTAAATTTCACGTTTTAATTTTCTTTGCTTTACACGATCCTGAAAGAGAAATACAATAGAGAGAAGGGTGATCAGGAAACCGGCCAACCCGGTACCTATAATTTGCATGATGGTTTTCATCTCTGTCTTGTCCGCTTTTATTCTATGCAGATCAAGCTGTATGTTTTCAAAGCGGTCGATCTCGTCAAGTTTGTTCTTGAGTGCGTTAAATAATCGTACACCTTGACCCGAGCGCACCAAATTGGCAGCAGATTTCGGACCGGACTGCTGATAGACGCTTACTGTCTTTTGAGAAAAAAGCAGGAATTCGTCTGAGATCTCTCTGACTTCGTCGACTCTGCGGGTTTGCTCTTCGCTGTAAGCCACCAGGCTGCTCAGGGTGTCGCTGATCGCTTTTACCTGAAGTTTCACACTTTGGTGATTAATCAGGGATTTTTCGTTATCGGTGATGATATAACCCCGGATGTTCGACTGTAATTCCTTGATTACATAAGCAAGATTCGCCGTCTGGTTTAGTACCCTGATGGTATTGTTTACGTGCCTGTTCTGATCCGTGAGATTAATTACGTTCACGTACGCAAAATACTGCGAAATGAAAATGAGCAGCATTCCAACCACAATAGATGTGAACGAAATCGATTTTCTGGTCTTTTTTCGTAGGGTGTCTAGCATTTCGGCGGGTTATGAGTAAAGGCAAATTTGCCTTTTGTTACAGATTAAGTGTATTTGAGAAGGATTAGTGGCAGGTGTTCCGTTTATACGGATAGCGGAACACCTGCTATTGACGGGTTGATTATTTTTCTTTCAGTATTTTTTTGAATACTCTTTTCTCTCCCTGGCTGAGTTCAAGTATATAGTGCCCGGCTGGTAGATGAGAAATGCTGATTTTTTGATTCGGTGTTCGCGCAGACATGTCTTTATCAATATAGAGCGTTCCATGGCTGGCACTGAAAAGGCGCATCTTCACGCCCGATGCGGAAAACTGACCCAGGCTGACCTGAAAATAATCGCTGGTCGGATTAGGATATACCGAAACACCCTGCCCGGCAGTCATCAGCATAGTTTCTTCCCGCGACTGTGATGATGCTATTCTGGCACTGGTGGAATCTCTGTAGGGGACGGCAAATACTGGTGTCTCGCCCACAGGGATGCTGAAGGCCCCGTTAGCAGCACTGATCTCCTGGACCTCCATGTTGTCAACGCCTGCTTTAGGTTTATATACTTTAAGTTTATTATTGCTGCCTGCGGCCAGATGATATGTGGCGGTACGGCCTGTTTCGTCAGGAACTACCAGAGCATACATTGGGTGGCCATCCAGCTCATAGCGATCTACGATGGGGTCAGCCTGGAGTGTTTGCTTGTACACATATTCCCCGAAAAGCTTATTAGCCTGATAAAGGAAGTCTGCGGCTGGACGACGGGTGAGGTTGGAGTTGATCAAACCGGAAGAGCCAAAGATCATTCCTGTGGCATTGTCGTCATACATCTGATAGAAGAATACTTTCTCTATTCCATGCCGTGCAGAAAACAGCGACATACGAAGAATCCAGTCAGCCTGGGTATCCAGCGCAGTTTTAGTTCCTATGGGGATCGCTTTCAACGGACTGTCCTGGTGAACGTCAAACCCGGTTTCGGTAATCCATACCGGCATGCCGTAGCATAACTGTTGAGCTACAGTTACAAAATCGGTAGTTTTTTCGTCTGCAATGGTCACCTCCGGTGCAGCCCCTCTCGTGGAAGTACCACTCTGCGAAGAAGAAGTATTGTCTGTATAAATGTGGTAATTGATGACGTCCCAGCAGAGATTAACCCGGCCATCCGGATGGTAACCCCTGAATTCTTTACACCAGTCTACCATGCCTTTGATGTAATCGATATTGGATACCAGTCCCGCGATCACCACCTTCATATCAGGGTCGGCATTTTTAACGCCGGTGGCACTCCCAAGGGTATTTTTATGACCATCATAGAAGGCCGAAAGGTTGGCGGCGTATTCTCTGGCCGTCTGGTAGCCCTTTCTGCCTTTCCACCATTTATCTCTTTCGTTGTCACATTCTATGTATTTGATCAGATCCATCCCGATTTTGACCGTGTTGGGATTATCTCCAGGCCAGCGGGGGGTAGTGTAGACGCTTAACAGACTTGGATTCACCTGGGTGTTGCTTCCATACCTGGCTGCATACTGAAACCCGATTCTGGCTTGCTCTATGTAAGAAGCGGGGTCCGCAAAATCACTTCCATATCTCACGGGTACGTTTTCATGGTCACGCTCATTCGGAGGGTAGGTGTCAAGCATCCAGTCGGGCAGGGTTTTCAGGCAGGCGAGTACTTCTATGCCTGCCTCTTTGCAGCGTTCATAGATCTGATCATAATGCCATCCGCCGCTGAGGGTAGGGTTGTAAGAGTAGACTCCCTCCTGCGATTCCAGCTTTTGCCAGTCCATATAGTGGCGAATACCCGTAAAGCTTTTTGCCATGTCCATTCTGGATTCATTGATCTGCCATGGGGTATTGCCATCCTGGAAATTCCATTCGTAGGCATTCACCCCGAACATATCTTTCAATTTGATATCTCTTCCGGCATCATGGCTTTGCGGCGGATTTGCTGTCACGTGCGTCCCGTAGAGTTCCATCTCTGTCGGCATTCCACTCTGGATGGTAAGGACCAGGTATCTTATGCCTGTGAGGGTAGAATCAAGATCAAAGCGTGCTTCGCCTGAAGTAGACCTACCCGGATAAGGACCCACCCATCCGTTATAAATATCGCCGGTAAATGTAGCCACAGGTATGCGTTGCCATTGCGAATTGATGACAGAGAGGGTCATAGGCCTGTCCGAGAAAATGCCTTCATAGTCAAAGAATTTAACACGGCTCAGGCTCATTTCTTCCCCTTCGTAAAGCGGGTAATACGCTTCATAAGTATCCACAACTTTTCCCCATCCTGTGTGTACATTCTCCTGAGTCAATCCATCAAACAGCGCTTCCAGCCCATGCTCTGCATTGTTAAGCTGATACCATCTTTTGGGATCCAGTGTGATCTTGGGCGCCCCGTAAGCGGAAGTTTTAACAACGAGCGTACGTTCGACATTCTGAGCAGCCGTAAAGTTTCCTGCTGCTGCCTGTGACGCGGTGATGACTACGCTTCCTGCTGAATGTATTGTGGCTGTCCAGGTTCCTCCGGATTGAGAAAGGGATACCACTGCGGGATTGGACGATGTGAAGGTAACAGGGGCACCCGGATTGTTGCTGCTTGCTGATATTACAAATGGGGTGTCACCGTATGTTTTATCTTCGAGTGCCTGAAATGTAAGTACTGACGGTTCCGGGGGCGCAACTGATCCGCGGGTGATATCCATCCAGTTTACATTAAATGCGCCGCTCCGGGCAAAAATTCTCAGAATCTGGCTTCCCTTCTGAAGTTGTGCAGTGGTGGATACGGTTGTCCAGTTTTGCCACCAGCCGGTCTGAGGTACGCTCACCTGTCCAAGGACTGTACCATGCACGTTTCTTATCTGGATGACACCATTTCCCCAACTATTGGCTACCCTGAAACTGAATGTATACTCCTGGGTTGAATCCGCGGTGATAATGTAGTCCATCCAGTCATTATCATCAATATTGCTCACATTGAGTCCTGATCCGGTGTCAGAGGTCGACTCAGTGGCGATACCGTAGGAAAGATCATAGTCTTCTGATTCTATTTTGGCAGGAACGGATCTCGAACTGTCGATGATCTGGAACCAGTTGAAGCTGAAAATACCCTTTTGGGCCAACACTCTGAGTGTCTGATTGCCGGCAGGAAAGGGAAGGAGAAGCCTGACCGTTTTCCAGCTTTGCATACCGCCGGTACGGGGTACGATAAATTCACCTATCAGGTTTCCGGCAGAACCTTTCAACTGAAAGGTAGCATCATCGCTGAAGCCATTGGCTATTCTGAACTCCACCGTGTAATATCCTGCTACCGGTACAGAGACAGCATAGTCCATCCAGCTACTGTCGGCTATCCAGCCGATATCCAATCCTCCGCTCTCGTCGGTGGAGTTTTCCGTGCCCACACCATGCATGGCATAGTAGCTTTCTGCTTCTACCCTGGCCGGCACTGTTTGGTACGTTTGAGCTTTCGACACCAGGGCGCAAACGGTGAAAAGCAAAATGAGTAATTGTTTTTTCATAAATGATGTAAAGTGTTAAATATAGATTTTTGTTTTTTCAGGATCATTATACCTGATTTCTTCGCTGCAGATACCAGTAGTCTGCATAGAATTTCAGGTATCTGTAAATATGCCGTGTCAGCGCAATAAGCGGATGGTTACTCTCCCGCCATTTAACCCGCGTCATTGTACTTGGCTCCTCTTCGGAATTGGCCTGCCTAAAGAGCGCATTAAAGTCTTCATAGAACAAGCCTTTCCCGTTTTTGATCAGAAACGTCATCATTTTCTTATACTCCGTCGCGTCTCCTTTTTCGCCTTCCACATAATCACCGAATTTATCGGGAAAACTGGTTCGTCGAAGATGAGGGTGATCGCTGTATTGATAGAATTTGCGGTAACCCGGATAGTACCACCTGAAAAGCATCTCCGAAAACCCTCCTTTTACAGGCTTAAGGTAGGGATATTTGAAATAGGCGTAAAACCGGATGATATCCGTTTCAGGGTCAGTCCGTAACAGTACCAGCGCCTCGGATAATTTCTCGGGGAACTGGTTTGAAGGAATAAAATCTTCCTGAATATACAAAGTGTATGCTGTTTTAACAGCGCTTTGTCCCTTGTTTATGTTGTTGCCCAACCCTTTGTTCACGGGGCTTTCCACAAGGCGAAAACCTTGAGCGTCAGCAAGGCGTCTTACTTCTTGCAGGTAGGGAGGCGCGCTTCCGTCATCAGATACCACGATATCCCCGAAAGAGCACTCTAAATCATGTAAAGTATCTACAAGCCGCCGGAGCGAACTACTACGGTTATAGTGAGTAATCAGTAAGGTTACGTCTTCAAAATCATATCGTTTACTCATGGTGCAGAGGGGGCTTTGAAGCGGGTTTGAAAAAATAGAGTTCAACTGTGTTCTTTAACCACCTGTAACGAAGGTATATCCATCTAACCGCCTGAATAACTGCGTTGTTACTCTCCCGCCATCCTGCACGGTTCATCGTGCTGGGCTCCTGTACAGAATTTTTCTGAAAAAAGAGCTGGTCGAATTGATCAAAGAAGAGACCGCGCGCTTTATGGTGTAAAAAAGATAACGCCATGGTAAATTCCGTATCATCTCCTTTTCTTCCTTCAGGGTACTTTCCGAATTTTTCAAAAAAATTGCTCCTTCTTAAATGCGGGTGGTCGCTGTAGAAATAGAACTTAAGATGGTTCATGTCTTTTCCCTTAAAAATCATTTCAGAATATCCCTGGCCGAATGGGCGCAGATTGGGGTAGGGGAAATAGGCGTAGAAGCGAACAATGTCCCATCCGGCATCCTGATCCATGAATTTCAGTGCTGTTTCAAAGTGGCCGGCAAAAATATCCGATGGTTCAAAGTCTTCCTGGACGTAAAGTGTGTAGGGCGTTTGAACGGCCTCTTGTCCTTTGTTGATGTTGTTGCCGAGGCCGCGGTTCTGATCGGCCGTAATCAGTTGAAAATGCAGTTCTTTCTGCAGAATTCGCAGCCTTTCCTGGTGTTCGGCCTGACTGGCATCGTCCGACACAACTATGCCACCAAAATAACAGCCCATCTGCTGAAAGGCACGAAGCAGCCGCTCGAGCGAAGCACTACGGTTATAGTGGGTAATCAATAACGTTACGTTTTCAAACAGAGGCATGTGTGAAAGGCTCAGGATAAGTAACGGTAAAATATTTTTTTAAATCTGCTGATGGCTTTCCAGTAAAGCCGTACAAAATCAGGATAGCCTCTGTGGTTTTTCCAAGGAGTCATCCGCAGGTACTTATAAAATTCTTCTTTGTAGGCTTGGTTTCCGGTATAACTTTTGAAAATAGGTTTGACCTTGAAGAAATGAATGATAAAAGGATCCTCCAATTCCATTTCTGAAACGCAGTTCCAGCGTGAATCAATTTCCGTCCACGCTTCGTTGAACACCACATTAAGACCGTATTGATCTGCAAAACTGACATGTTCCAGGTTATCATGTAGACATTTTATAACCTTACCGGATATGTCTTCGGCCTTCCATTTGACCGGATCGATCAAAAGCATGCCTGAATTAAAATAAGCCGAGTCGGGATTCAGGCCCAGTTCCCTGTAGTTGGAAATCCCGCCATAGGGTTTACTCACGACCCCGGAGAGATCAGTTACGGCTCCTATAGTTTTACCCTGAAGGTCTGTATACCACAGCCCGGAAATGTCTTTACGCACAATCATATCGACATCCAGGAAGATGAAACGGGATACGGAAGAAGGAAGGATGTACGGGGCAAACAATCTGAGGTAAGCGGTGGGTGGAAAAGAGGAATTGTCAACAGGAATTGATATGCCGGTCGGAACAATGCTTTTTCCTGAATGCCAGTGAATGAGAGACACGGAAGGGTCGCTGAGTTGGGTGATTCTCCGTCTTCCTGAAGCGGAAATCCCATCGTCGATAACGTGAATATCAAGCCGCTCGCCGGTCTTATGATTGACTTCAACCGATTTGATAAGTGCGCCAAGCAACATCGCATAGTTGTTATCGCTGGCCACTACAATCGTGATGTTTTCTTTTATATTCATTACTCGGGACAGCGGACAATTATTGAACATCTAACAGGTTCAAAAGTATTCTTTTAAGGAATTTAGTTGCCTTTTTACTCGTTTGACAAATGCCTTTCCAATACTTCCATCGTCCATTAACCTTCTAGGGGAAGTGAAAACGCGCGCTTTGGGATCAGTAACCAGTTTGAGTTTGCCTTTTGTTTTTAAATTAAGCGCCATTCTTCCATCCTCCGCTTCATTCTCAAAATCACTGCCTTTTACATCCGCATATACACGAGCGCCTTTCACGCTGAATCCGCCGGCAGATCTTCCGATATCAGTCACAAATCCCATGTTGAACCCGTATACATTGAGATACTCCCGTTTTTTTTTTCTTAGTTGTATGACAAAGCCCGTAAATATTTCATAAAGAAATAATCCCAGCCTGTTGGCTCCTTCAGGAGGAATAAACGAATACCTTCCGTAAACTCCTGTTATCTGCTGATCTCTCAGCATCGGGCTTACCATCAGATTGATCCAATCCGGAGGATAAAAGCTGTCGGCGTCAGCACATAAATGATACTTTCCGCGTGCTTTTTCTAATCCCATCTGCCGGGCGAACGGCGTCCCCTGCCGGGTTTGCATGAGGTTAATTACCCCCAGTTTATCAAGCACTTCCTGAGTATGGTCTTTAGAGTTGTTGTTGACTACAATAATTTCTACCCTTAAAGTAGTATTATTTGATGCAAGAGACGAAAGTGTCCTGTATATATTGTTGCCTTCATTCCAGGCAGGAATCACTACAGACACGTCAGGATCAGCTTCTTTGAAATGACTAAGACGTTCTTTTAAATCATCCAGTTCCGTCGGGGAAATTCTCTCAAACGGCTTGTTTACAAACAAATGAGGCAAAATCCACTCTGGAAGGCTAAAAAGACTCATCAACTACTCGTTTGGTCGTTAAAATTGATCACCGTGCTACAGCTTGAAAGTAGTCGGAATTCTGTTTTTAAATGTTCTCCCGAATATAGTTATTATTTGTATGCTATAGAATAAATTTGTGTTGTCCGTTATTAAAAATATAGTTTTGATGTAATTTTAATTTTAGATTGCCGTTGCCACCGGCCGGTTAACTTCCTGATCTGAAAAAAATAATCATTCGCAGGTGAGCTTTTTCAATTAAAATGAACTCTTTTTCGGGTATATGAAGCTGGTCTCTATCGTTACTGTTAACTATAATCAACCGGAAGTTACTGAGGCCTTACTTCTATCGATACATAGCAAAAACAGCTACCCGAATATCGAAATTATTGTTGTCGACAATGGTAGCACGCAAAATCCGGTCCCCCATTGGCAGGAAATTTATCCGGATGTCAGGTTTCTACGCTCTGACGTGAACCTTGGATTTGCGGGAGGGAATAATGTTGGCCTCGGAATCGCCTCCGGTGATTATTTTTTTTTGATAAACAACGACACTGAGGTCACGGCGGAGCTTATAGGTAAGCTCGCAGATACACTTGACAGGAATCCAGGTGCTGGGATCATCTCTCCTAAAATTCACTACTTCGATCAGCCGGGACTTCTCCAATATGCGGGATACACACCTATGAATTTCTACATGGGAAGAAATGCATGTATAGGACAATTCGAAGAAGACAAGGGGCAGTATGATGGCTATGAAGGTCCTACCGGGTACGTACACGGAGCAGCGATGATGATCAGAAGAGAGGCTCTTAATCGTGCAGGCCTTATGGCCGAGAACTACTTCCTTTATTACGAGGAATTGGACTGGTGTGAGAGGATAAAAAGGGCCGGCTACGGCATATTCCTGAATACGGATGCGCTTATATTTCATAAAGAGTCGGTCTCAGTAGGGAAACGAACTGCATTGAAAGAGTTTTTTATGAACAGGAACCGAATCCTGTTTATCCGGCGTAACGCCGGTTTTGTATCTAAGGTTTTTTTTGCTTTTTATTTTTTTCTTGCCGTCTTCCCTCGTAATCTGGTCGGTTATCTGTTGAAGGGTGAGCGTAGTTTTATCCCTGTCTTTCTGCGTGCGGTGGCCTGGAATTTTTCTAACGGTACGGAGAGCAGTTACCTGGGTTTTCCGATAAAAAAGTAGCACATGATTTTGTTTTTCTGGATTTGTTTTTTTGTGGTTTTTTATGCCTACCTGGGTTATGCCGTTAATCTGTATTTTTTTATAAAAGTAAGGGAGGCGATTTACGGAAAAAGGAGGCCGCCGGCCATTGACGAATCAGCATGGCCCACTTTGACGCTGATCGTGGCGGCGTACAATGAAGAAGGGATAGTCGAAGAAAAAATCCGCAACAGCCTTGGTCTCAACTATCCCGCTGATCGGTTCGAATTGCTTTTTGTAACCGACGGTTCCTCCGACCGGACACCTGACCTTGTGAAGCTGTACCCGAGGGTGAGGTTGCTTCATGATCCGGCAAGACGAGGGAAAATCCATGCTGTGCACAGGGCAATTGAATTTGTGCACACGGAGATCGTCGTTTTTACCGATGCCAACACTTTTTTAAATGCAGACGCATTACGACTTATCGCAAGACATTATGCCGATCCGCAGGTAGGGGCGGTGGCCGGCGAGAAGCGGGTATTTTCTGACCATACATCAGACGCAACCGCCGGTGAGGGTATTTACTGGAAATACGAGTCGACACTGAAGAAATGGGATTCCGAGTTGTACTCTGTCGTAGGAGCCGCCGGAGAACTGTTCAGTGTACGGAGGCTGCTTTATCAGCAGGTGCCGGCAGATACCATTCTGGACGATTTCATGATTTCTATGCGCATAGCAGAAAAAGGGTATAGGATTGTCTATGAATCAGATGCGTATGCCATGGAGCACTCGTCGGCTGATATTGGAGAGGAGCTGAAACGCAAGATCCGGATCGCAGCGGGTGGGATTCAATCTGTGGTTTGGTTGCGCCGGCTTTTGCTTCCATTTCCCTATCCCTTGCTTTCGTTTCAATATGTCGGTCACCGCGTATTAAGATGGACGCTGGCTCCGCTCTGTCTGCCTGTTCTTCTCATCTTGAACATCCTGATATGTCTGAAGAATATAGATGGACTATATGCATTTTTACTTGCCGGACAGGCCGTGTTCTATCTCGCCGGACTAGCGGGCTGGATTTTTGAGCGTAGGCAAATTAAAGTAAAAGCGCTCTTTGTTCCTTACTATTTTTGCGTCATGAACTATGCCGTTTTCGCGGGGATGATCAGGTATCTGAAAGGTTCTCAAAGTGCCGCGTGGGACAAAGCAAAAAGGAAGACAGCGTGAGCTCAAAGTGCCGGCCTAAAGCTGTTTCAGGGCTTCTTCGACGGTAATTACAGGTAGTTGGCAGGTCTTGTCACGGCATACGTAAATAGCTGTCTTGCCGTTCAGTGTGGTTTTGTGTCTGAGCAGCGGCAGATCTGATTCGTCCTTAGTGCCTGTGATGATTTTTCCCGGGATAAAAAACCTGTCCAGATCTTTTCTGATGGCTTCGGCTTCAGGCCCTACAATCGCTATTTCGGGAACAGCTTGAATCCTGCTGCAATAGAGAGCCGCCCAGTTGGTTGCCCATTGCGGATCGGAAAGGAGTATTTTTTTGAGTCTTGCCAGCATTTGGTCTGCTATGTCGAGGTAGTCACTTCTGTCAAGTATGGATCCAAGCGTAAACAAGGCATGTGCCATGATCGAATTGGAAGAGGGTATCACATTGTCTAAGAGTTCTTTTTTACGCGCAATAAGCCCTGAACTTGCCTCATCCGTAAAGAAGAAGAATTTTTCTTCCGGATCGTAGAAATGCCCGATGGCATAGTCGGACAGTCTGCGGGCTTCATCAAGCCAGGTTTCGTCGAAGGTGATTTGATAGAGTGCGGTATACCCTTCTGCTACCGAAGAAATGTCTTCCAGGAAACCTGGGATCTTTATATTTTCATTTTTAAAAGAGTGGTATAACTTTCCACCCGATGTCATTTTGTTTCTCAGGAAATTTCCGCAGCTGACGGCCAGTTGTCGAATGTCTTCGTCGCCCAGTACCCGGAACGTATCACAGAGGCCCTTTACCACGAGGCCATTCCAGGAGGCGAGCAGCTTGTCGTCAAGACCGGGTCTGATCCGAGGCGCCCTGTAGATACTCAGTTTTTGAAGCATATCCTCATACCAGGTAGCGAACGCGGCCTCAGATAATCCATATTCGGCAGCTTTGGAAGACGGGGGTTCGGTCAGGTGAAGATGGTTGAATCCATGCTCCCAGTTTCCTGCAGCCGTCGTGCGGTAGACCCGTGCAAACAGGGGGTAGTCTTCCTGTAAGGCAGCCTGAAGTTCCTCTTCTTTCCAGATATAAAATTTACCTTCTACGCCCTCACTGTCGGCATCCAGCGCAGCGTAAAACCCGCCCTCAGGAGAAAGCATTTCAGTTTGGAGCCAACGAACTGTTTTGTAAAGGCGATCCCGGTAGAGCGCGCTGCCCGTCAATGCGTAAGCTTCTGCATACACGCTCAGGAGCTGCCCGTTGTCATAAAGCATCTTCTCGAAATGAGGAATAAACCATTCCCCGTCTACTGAATAACGTGCCCAGCCTCCGCCGACGTGATCATAAATGCCGCCCAGCGCTACCCGGTTAAGGGTGAGTTCTGTTTGGCGGAGCGCTTCAGGGTTCAGCGTGAGGTCATAGTACCGCAGCAGGAATTTGTAGATGGAAGGCATCACAAACTTGGGCGCCCTGTCCATGCCACCATTTTCTGTATCAAAATTTTTTTTGATCAATTCAAACATCACATCCGCGTCATTCATACTGAATTCATACCCGAATGCCTCCAAACCGAATTTTTGTGATTCGCTTACCAGAAGTGATTCCGCAAAACCGTCGGCTGAGGTGACAAGCTGTTCGTAATGGTTGGAAAATGCATTTCTGATGCTCTGTAGAAGTTGCGCCCAATTGGGGGCAGGCAAATAGGTGACACCATAGAAAGGTTTGGTGTCGGGAAGTAAAAATACGTTCAGGGGCCATCCTCCTCTCACACCCATCGCCTGCAATGCATCCATGTAAAGTGCATCTATGTCGGGCCGCTCTTCACGGTCCACTTTGATATTTACAAAGTGTTCATTCATAAAAACCGCCACCGCGGCGTTCTCGAAGCATTCCCTCTCCATAACATGGCACCAGTGACAGGCAGAGTAACCGATACTCAGCAAGATGGGCTTATGTTCTTTTTTCGATTTTTCCAAAGCCTCCTCACCCCACGGAAACCAGTCTACAGGGTTGTGTGCGTGCTGGAGAAGGTAGGGGCTTGTCTCTTGGGCTAACTTGTTCATGATTTCAGCAATAAGTTTACCGGACGACTACTTTCTTTGAAATCACATTTCCGTCGGAGGTGAAACGCGCGATATAGAGTCCGCCCGGAAGTTTGGGAAGCGCAAGCAGATGACGGGATAGTCCCGCTGCCGCTATGAAATGTCCGTCAGCAACCAGTGCCCCTTTCATGTCAAATAAGGAGTACGTTATATTTCCGTCTTTTCCGGAAAGCATCATCTCTATTTTCAGATTGGTCTCAGCAGGGTTGGGGTATACCATTAATTCTTCAATGGAACTCTTGCTCTCATCCAGATTGAAGTCACAGAGGAATATTTCTTTTCCCTTCAATGTGATCACTCTTTTCCAGTTATCATGACTGACCATAAGCTGCGTTGACTGATCGTCTGCCGCATGAGGGTTTTGTGCCGCTATCAGGATACGGTTTCCTTTGGCGACGCCACGCCAGATGGGAAGGTTGGTTTCCATATAATCCCTGGCCGGCTTTTCTATTATCAGCCGGTGGTCACCCCGAAAAAAATCGGCAAACGCAGAGAGACGGTAAAGGCCATAAATGAAATACTCGTAAGCGGCATAGTTTTCATTTCTCGATTCGAAGGAATTGGAATCCCATAACCAAAGCCCGTCAGCCCCTGAAAAAAAAGGAAATATGGCTGTTGCTTCGGCCATAAAGGTGGATATCATCGGGGAGTTGGCCACAAACTGATCATGATACCTCATCCATACAAAGGGTATCGAAGGTTTGTTGCTCCAGGCTTTATTTACCTCGATCTGAAACAGAAGATAAGCCAGATAATCTTTGCCCAGCGGATTTTCATAAGGATAATAGTAGTAAGGGGAGGGGGCAATGAAATTCAGCCCGTCATACAGCTCCCCTCCGACGGATCCGCGTTGATCGTGAAGTAAATAATGGGTCCTGTCTTTGTTGGTTGTCCAGTCAGACCAGCTATTGCTGGTAATGTTCAGCCAGGTATTTCTGACAGGAATGTCGCTGTAGCTGGAAATCCTGCTGTTCGGATCAAAGCCTTTCTTCCTGAGATGACGAACTGCCTCGGCATACCACCATCTCAGATCTTTTTTGTAGGTCGCCAGGAAGTCCTGATCCGGAAGGCCAAGATACTGCGCCGGAACCAGACGTTCGGACTTAAGCCTGAGAATGTCCCTGTCTGTCAGGAGCATGCGCTCCACGTCCATACAAATAATATCGGCCCTCGGAATGCCGCTTCCGCGCGAATCGTCAAATGAGTTGGCTAAAAGATTCAGGTAATTATCCCAATTGTTCCTGTAACGCACTGTATCATTTCCCCAAGGACTCCGTATAGCTAGGTTTGACCAGGGTTGACTGTCGTCTATGGTTCCTACGCTGTTCCATAATAGTGCGCGGTTTTTGACGGGTAGCGAGTTGCCTTCATTCCCGCTGAACGCGGCGATGTGACTGAAGCCATGTTTTAACGGCCTTGATTCCTGGTCTCCGAATCGCGGACCGTTATATATAATGGTAAAGGGCAGTGAAAATTCAGGGAACTTTTCCCACTCTATGGAATTGGCAGTTTTTACAGGTGCTAGCAGATAATTCGGGCG
This sequence comes from uncultured Cytophagales bacterium, assembly GCA_964488435.1. Lineage (GTDB taxonomy): Bacteria > Bacteroidota > Bacteroidia > Cytophagales > Spirosomataceae > JBEBSO01. Next base: position 22,822 of record CAZAVR010000003.1, read on the forward strand.
ACAATCCTGCCCCCTCACAGGAGATATACTGAGTATTAATATGTAGAGTAAGATCGTTTTCCGGCTCATTTTTATATTCCCTGTTCTCAAAACACTTTATATCGTCAAAGATTCGTTAATTTTGTGAAAAGTTCTAGCGAAAAATCATTTTCTGTATATTCATATCATAATATTTCTATGAAACGAAACTTAAGTGCATTTCTGATACTTCTGGTCGTTGTGTTTGCGACTGCCTGTCGTGATAAGAGCAAGGAAACTGAACCCAAAACAGCTGAAAAAGTGCTGGTGGCTAACCCGTGGAAACTGAGAAGTATCAAGGATCTTCAGGGAGTGGATATTCCTTTGAACCAATTGAATTTTCAGACCCAGGCCATTTATGAAATGAGTATTGAATTCCAGTCGAATAAGATAGTGAAGGCTTATGACGAAGCCAGACAAGCGTCGAATGGAGGTGTGTGGAGCCTGACGGACGGAGACAAGGTGCTTGATATTTCTATTACCGGATTTTCGGGGAAGTTCGGAGTGACCGAGCTCTCATCGAGTAAGATGTCGCTAAAAAACAATGTGCCTGTCAGTGGCGCCAATAAAGAGGTGATCATGTATTTTGAGCCGGTGGTAAAATAGCCACCGCTTAGCTTTCTTCCAAATCAAGGGCTTTTCTTATCAGAGAAAGCCCTTTTTTACTGTAGTGAAGTGACAGTGCCTGTTCCTTGCCCGGATCGCTCATTTTGCCCCAGGTTTTTCTGAGGATCGAAATCATTTTCTCTTCAGGCTGTTTATTGAGGAGATCTTCATATTGAAATTCAAGAAATACCAGGCATAAGGCATTTTCCATGGTCTGTACCTGAGGGTCAGTTTTGAGCTTTCGTTTCTGTATAATCGACACCACTTTCTCAATCATATCATCCTCATATCCTGCCTCCCGCATCATTTCTGAAGCTTTGTTGGCATGGAATTTCCCCAGATCGCTTCTCCATCTGAGGTAGCCCGCACGACCGTCGGGGTAGGATTGTCTGGCGATCTCCCAACGCCCGATATGCTGACTGCGGGAGGCAAGAAGGAGCGCTTCGTCTGCATCGGGATCCAGGCGCTGAATCCAGCTATGCAGCTCCAAGGCGTAGAAGTACTCCAGAGGCGTGGTCACTCCGTCAACGTCCAGGGTATTGGGGTCGCGCTTATTGTAGGCGTCAAAAAGGGATAGCGCTTTACTTAGTTTGTCCATTTTCAAGAGAAGATGACCCGAAAAGAAGTTTTTTGGCAAGATAGCTACAGTTACGAAAAATCCGAAAGTCCCATCGTTTAAATTTGCCTGAAGCAGGATGTTTAGGTTCGTGGCCGCCTGTCCGGATCTGACTTTTATCCCGGATAAGCTGTTTCGGGAAAATAAAAAACGGGGAGATACCTGGTTTCTTCAGTTGCCTGTTGCGGAGTACAGTGTGTCAGGCCGCTTGTGAATGTCATATTTGTTCGAAAAACACTATCTTTCGTCTGATTAAGCATTGGGATGTAAGCTAAATATTTCGTTTTGAATAAATGGAAATTTTCCTGAGTATATGTCTGGGTATTGGTTTGAGCGCAGCCACTGGTTTCAGGGTGTTTGTGCCGGCTTTAATTGCAAACGTGGCGGCAATGGGTGGCTGGATTTCGCCGGGGGAGCACTTTGCCTGGCTGGCTACCTGGCCTGCTTTCTTTGTTTTACTGACGGCGACCACAGCAGAAATAGCAGCCTACTATATTCCTTTCATCGACAACATGCTTGACGGAATCGCAACGCCTGTTTCCGTACTGGCGGGTACGCTGCTCACTACTTCCTTCATTGAGATCGATAATCCTGTTTTGCAGTGGGGGCTGGGTGTCATACTCGGCGGGGGGACAGCCGGTGTCGTTCAGGCGGGCACAGGGCTTTTGCGCTTTTTTTCTTCCAAGTTTACGGCCGGGTCGGGAAACCCTTTGGTGTCCACTACCGAAAATGTGGCCTCGTTCGGATTCGCGGGTATGGCTGTTTTTGCTCCTTTTGTGGCGATGTTGTTTTCGTTTTCTCTCGTCTGGTGGATTGTAAAACGGATGGTGAAATACGGGAAATTCAGGCAATCCTGATTCAGACCCGTTTCTCTTTAAAAATCAATCTTCTTCCGGGATACGTCCGCCTGCGAAAAAATCGGGATGGAAGTTCATCAGGAATACTTCCCTGGAAGCCCTCGTAACGGCTGTGTAAAGCCAGCGAATGAATTCAGTGTTCACCTGATCCGCGGTGAGGAATCCCTGGTCTATGAAGACAGCCGGCCACTGTCCGCCCTGGGACTTATGACAGGTGACTGCGTAGGCGAATTTTACTTGAAGTGCGTTCAGGTAAGGGTCTTTTCGGATCGCTTCTGAGCGATCTTTCTTTGTCCGGATGTCTGCATAATCCTCCGATACACTTTGGTAAAGCTTATGGTTCTCTTCCTGGCTAAGGGCAGGAGAGGAGGAAGTGAGTGTTTCCAGGATGATCTTGGTTTCAAATTCAGGCTGCGTATCATAGTCCGAGAGCTTGAGCGTGACGTCCGCGAACCTGAAGCCGTGCATTTCCCGGATCCGTTTAATTCGCAAAACTTCTACAAAATCACCATTGGCGATAAAGCCGGCAGGCGCACTTTCTTCCAATACAGTGTAATTATTGCGCACCACCATCAGCCGGTCACCCATATCCAGCTCTTCCTCGCAATAGTTGACAGACCGGCGGATAAACTGATTGTATTGCACGGCAGCCTTATTGGAGCGGGTTACTATGATTACATTTTCCTGTCCGTATTTATTGTAGGCATAGTTAAGTCCGTCTTCCAGCCGGTCTCCCGTCATCCGGTATATATCCTTAAAATTCCGGGTCACTATCTGTATGGCAGGGTGAGTATTTCTGAGCTGGTCGCGGAGCAAGGTTGCATTGAACAAAATACCCGAAGCAGCTTCTTGTCGCATTACTTCCGTGAGTTCTTCTACCATTACCGTCATATCGAGCAGCTGTTCCATGCCGGCTTTTTCCAGCGCAGGGCTGAGTAGCTTTCCTACCGGAGGGAGCTGGGCGATATCGCCTACCAGCATCAGCTTATTTCCTTTGTTTTCGAAAACATAGTCTGCAAGATCAGCAAGCAGGCTTCTGCCGCCCATTTCATGGTCATCGCTTATCATGGACGCTTCATCTACCACGAAGAGCGTATGGTCATGATAGTTTCTTTGTCTTTCAAATTGCAGGGTGCCGGATTGCGGGTCAGCCGTCTGCTTGTAGATTTTTTTGTGAATGGTTAATGCACTTTTACGGGAGTATCCCGACATCACTTTCGCCGCTCGCCCTGTAGGGGCAAGCAAAACGGATTTCATGCCGATGTAGCGCAATATGCCGATCACCGAACTGATCAGTGTTGTTTTACCCGTTCCCGCATAACCTTTCAAAATGAAGCACCCGGTACTTTTTTCCGAATCAGTATCCAGGAAGCTGTCCATTTTATGAAAGAACCGAATCTGACCGTCCGTAGGGCTGAACGGAAATTTCTCTGCGAGGAGCCTTGATGGATTGTTTCCGCTGATTTTCACCGGGAGTTCAGGTCACTTAGTTGGGCTCGGCTTTGTAGAAAAGTGTGGAGCAGTTTTCCTTACGCAGGATTTGTTTTGCAGCCTGGTGAATATCTCCGGCTGAGGTAGCGAGTATTTTTTCCGCGTCCTGGTTGACAAGATCAGCGTTTCCGGCGTTTGCACAGTAAGCCAGGTTCATGGCTCTGTTAAGCAGTTCCACTTCTGAAAATGCCAGCGTAGCCTCAGACTGATTTTTTACTTTTTCTATTTCATCTGCGGTCACCCCGTTGTCAACTATATCCTGCAGTAGCGATTCTATCGCGAGGTTCCCTTCTTCAAGAGAGACGCCAGGATTCAGAAAACCACGGATCAGCAGCAAGCCGGGATCCAGTGAAGAAGTAATACTTGCAGTTAGTGCGTTAAATAAGCCTTTCCCCTTTACCAGCTTGTCGTAAAGCCGGGAAGATTTTCCGCGACCCAGTACGTCACTCAGCAGATCAGCAGCAGTAAATTCTTTATCAAATCGTCCCGGCATGTGCCAGGCTTTGAAAATACCGTTTAGCGGCACTTTGGCCGAAGTTTCAAGAAAGCGGGCGCTGGTTTGCACCTGTTCTGCCGGGAGGTTCCGGTGGTATGCTTCTCCTGCAGGAATACTCCCGAACCATTTTTCCGTAAGCTCCCTGGCTTTTTCGTATCCGACTGCCCCGGCGATCACCATGATGGCGTTATTGGGTCGGTAAAAGCGGTAAAAAAAATCCTTCACATCTTCCATGGTAGCCTCTTCGATATGGGCAATGTCTTTTCCTATGGTTGCCCACCGGTACGGATGATCCTTATAGGCGAGCGGCCGTAATTTCAGCCAAAGGTCACCATAAGGCTGATTCAGGTACCGCTGTTTGAATTCTTCAATGACTACTTTGCGCTGCACTTCTAGTACCTTCGGGTCAAAGGAGAGACCGAGCATACGGTCTGATTCAAGCCAAAGCGCTGTTTCTATATTATCAGCTGGGAGGGTGATATAGTAATTGGTAATGTCCGGTGAGGTGAAAGCATTGTTTTCTCCGCCGACTTTCTGAACGGGTTCGTCGTAAACCGGTATATTTTTTGATCCGCCAAACATCAGGTGTTCGAAGAGATGGGCAAAGCCTGTCCTGTATTCCGGTTCATCCCTGGATCCTACGTTATAAAGTACGTTGACCACGGCCATGGGCGTAGTGAAGTCCTCGTGTACGTAAACTTTAAGGCCATTGTCAAGGGAGAAGTTCTTATATGAAATCATTTCTGAAGTTAAAATTTTACGATCCGTTTGCCGGACGTATCACGCAAAGCTAAGTGGCTCCTTCTACAATGCCAAAACAATAAGCGGAGTGCCGCAGTCAAAAATTTGGTTTTCTGAAAAAAAATACGTAACTTTCTTTATTAGCCATGGCTATTAGCGGCCAAAAGCAAAGTAAGGGGCGAGGGGATGTTTGCGTTTGTTCAGCCAGTGAGAGGCCATTTCCATACCTGTTACTGAAAAGGTGATCCCATTCCCTCCGAAACCCAGCACAAAATACGAGTTTTTGAATTTTGGATGTTCTCCGATATAAGGCAGCCCGTCTTTGGTTTCTCCGAAAGTACCAGCCCATGCAAAGTCAGAGATGAACGGACAGCCAGGCAGCAGTCGTTTAAGCGCTTTCAGCAGGGCGGTTTCTTTCTCTGCGATGAGGGCATCTCTTTTTTGAGGATCCTGAAAGGGCTCGTCTTTCCCACCTATCAGAAAGCGGCCATCGTCGGTTGTCCTCATGTACAGGTAGGGCTCGTCGGTGTTCCATATCAGGAGGTCTTTGTATTTTTTGAAAAGTGTCTCATTGATCTCGGAAACCACGGCAAATGAGCTCAGCAAGTTGACGAATTTTTCCGGGATCATTTGCCGGCTTTCATATCCGGTACAATAGATGGTTTTTTTTGCTTTGATCCTCGCGCCGCCGGCCGTTAAGCAGGTGTTGAACCGGCTCCCATACACTACTTTAGTCAATTCGGTCTTGTCATAAATCCTCAAACCTCGTCTCTTGTTTTTGGCAAGCAGGCCGTGGGCGAGACGGAATGCATCCACGCTTCCGCCTTTTTCGGAGAGAATGCCGCCGTGCGTCTTCCGGAAATCATATCGGTCCTGTATTTCGTCGGGTTCAAGCCACTTTACCTCGTAGCCTGCCGCTTTCCTTGTCAGAAATTCCTGCCTGAGCCAGGCGAGATCCTTTTTCCTTGAGGCGTAGTAAAGGGATTTTTTGAAGGAAAAGCCATCATTTTCCCCCAGTTCAGACAGTTTGTCTATGGCAGAAGCACATGCCTGGTAGGAAGCTCTTGCGCCTTCTTCTCCGATAAGCCCGATAAGCCTGTGGAGTGGCGTGTCAATCTCATACTGTAACATTGACGTAGTGGCAGAGGTGCTGCCATTACAGACTTCGCGTTTGTCGATCAGAACGGTTTCATATCCGTCGTGTATAGACTGGTGAGCCAGAAGGCTCCCCGTGATCCCACCCCCTACAATCAGTACGTCGCAGGTTTCGTCGTCTCTCAGGGATGGGTATGATTCGATCAATCCGTTTTTAATCAGCCAAAATGGCTCATTTGATTTTAAATCCATGGTGCGCTTCAGATGTGTCAGGTGGAATGTCTTTCATAACAACCAATATAGTCATTTATGCAATTCGTAGGGTATTTCCGGTGCAAGGCTTTCCTGCGTTTTTAAGGAAGCTCATCAGGGAGCGGCTTGTGTGCTGAAATGGGCCCGGGCGAATTCGGTCTGTTCATGAAAGTAAAAAAAAGATGCCAGACCAATTCCATCTGAACTTAGAAATCCGGGTGAAAAAATAAGCATATAAAAGGGCCTTCAGGGCCCCATAGCCGTTTTTTTTTGTGGATACGAAAACATTTTGAAAAAATTATATAGAATAGTCAAATCTTACCACTGGGGATGTTTTTTTTTAGGGCTTAAATCCTATATTTGCGCGGTTCAAGTTTTAATCTTTATTACCGTCGCATGAATAGTATTACGTATTTAGTGCCAGTGTTGGGTATTTTAGGCCTGCTGGTCATGTTTTTTAAAAGAGGTTGGGTAGTCAGGCAAAGTGCCGGCGATGCCAATATGAGAGAGATCGCCGATGCAATCGCTGCCGGGGCGTTGGCTTTCCTTAAGGCCGAGTGGCGTATCCTGATTGTTTTCGGGATTATTGTGGGTATCCTTTTGGGATATTCCGGTACGCTTGTGGCCAATTCAAGTGCATGGATCGGAGGTGCTTTTGTGATTGGTGCATTTGTATCTGCCTTTGCCGGGTACGTCGGGATGAATATTGCCACAAAATCAAATGTGCGTACCACGCAGGCTGCCAGGACGAGCTTGTCAAAAGCCCTGCAGGTTTCCTTCACCGGCGGTTCCGTGATGGGGATCGGTGTGGCTAGCCTTGCGGTTATCGGTCTTGGTTCTCTTTTTATAGTATTTTATGGGATGTTCGTCGGTGAAAGCGGAGATGTCAATGGCCTTGCCATGGAGAGGGTCCTGGAAGTGTTGGCAGGTTTCTCGCTGGGAGCCGAGTCTATCGCTCTTTTTGCACGCGTGGGTGGAGGAATTTATACCAAGGCGGCTGACGTAGGAGCTGACCTTGTAGGAAAGGTGGAAGCGGGTATTCCCGAAGATGATCCTCGTAATCCGGCTACTATCGCCGACAACGTGGGCGATAACGTAGGAGACGTTGCGGGTATGGGTGCGGATTTATTCGGTTCTTATGTAGCAACGATTCTGGCGACGATGGTATTGGGTCGTGAGATCGTATCCCAGGATGATTTCGGCGGAATCGCGCCGATCTTGCTTCCTATGCTTATTGCCGGTGCCGGTTTGGTTGCTTCTATCATCAGTATGTCATTTGTACGGGTGAGCAGTGAGGAAGGGAATGTGCAGACTGCCCTTAACCTGGGTAACTGGGGTTCTATTATCCTTACGCTGATTGCTTCTTATCCAATCACGATGTGGCTGCTTCCTCAGGGAGAGCTGACGATCCGTGGCGTGAGTTTTGATTCTATGGATGTTTTTCTGGCTATTTTGCTGGGTTCGGTGGTTGGAGCGGTCATGTCAATTGTGACGGAATACTATACAGCTATAGGCAAGCGTCCGGTTCAGTCGATCGTGAACCAATCTTCAACAGGACATGCCACCAACATCATCGGCGGATTGTCTGTAGGTATGGAATCTACCGTGATTCCGATTCTTGTATTGGCCGGAGGTATTTACATGAGTTATGAGTTGGCCGGTCTTTACGGTGTAGCTATCGCCGCTGCAGGTATGATGGCCACTACAGCCATGCAGCTGGCGATTGATGCTTTCGGTCCGATCGCTGACAATGCGGGTGGTATCGCCGAAATGTCCCATCTTCCTGAAGAGGTGAGGGGTCGTACAGATATCCTGGATGCAGTAGGAAACACGACGGCAGCTACGGGTAAGGGTTTTGCTATTGCTTCAGCGGCTTTGACGTCACTGGCGCTTTTTGCGGCCTTCTGCGGAGTGGCAGGTATCAGCGCGATAGATATTTACAAAGCGGATGTACTGGCGGGGCTGTTTGTCGGTGCGATGATTCCTTTTATATTCTCTTCTCTGGCTATCGCTGCGGTGGGTCGTGCAGCTATGAAAATGGTGGAAGAGGTACGTCGTCAGTTCCGGGAGATTCCGGGTATCATGGAAGGCAAGGCAAAGCCTGAGTACGACAAATGTGTAGCCATTTCGACGCAGGCCTCTATCAGGGAGATGATTGCTCCCGGTTTGATCGCCTTGCTGGTACCAGTTGCTGTAGGATTCATGTTTGGTCCCGAGGTATTGGGAGGAACGCTTGCCGGGGTAACCGTATCAGGTGTATTGATGGGTATTTTCCAGAACAATGCAGGCGGTGCCTGGGATAACGCGAAGAAGTCATTCGAGAAGGGTGTTGAAATCAACGGAGAGGTTTACTACAAGAAATCGGAGCCGCACAAGGCAGCCGTAACCGGTGACACGGTAGGAGATCCTTTCAAGGATACATCCGGTCCTTCTATGAATATTCTTATCAAACTGATGTCTATCGTTTCGCTGGTTATTGCGCCTCACATCAGTGTGGTGGATCATCAGCATGGACAGGTGAATGAAGTTGAAGCCAAAGTGGTGTCGGTAAAGCCGGTTACTCAGTCTGAAGAAGTATTGGTACTGACCGAGGTGAAATCTGAAGCCGTTGCTAAATAGACTATGTCACAGCACGATAGCAAAATTGAAAAAAATAGTTGCTGTTTTTGCTTCAAAAAAGTGAAATAATATAGGGTTATGACTTGCATTAGTTAAAGTCATTCCCTACTTTTGCATCCGTGTTTGAGAGATCAAAATTTCAAACACGGATTCGGGAAGTAGCGCAGCTCGGTAGCGCATCTGGTTTGGGACCAGAGGGTCGCAGGTTCGAATCCTGTCTTCCCGACAAAAAGGTAGGTCGAAAGGCTTACCTTTTTTTGTGGGGTGTGGTTATTTTTTGGGCCACGAATGCGGCTCAAGTACGAATTTGTGGGGCTTGTTGTATTTTTCTGGTTTTGTACTTTTTTTAATACAACCTAATCGTTTTGGAAAGCTTCTTGCGCCGGCGCTGGTTTGCAACCAGTGCCGCAAGGATCGGCCGGAATTCGCTATTCTTTAAAATGGATGGTACCGGGGAGCATTTGAAGAAGGGGTATGGCTGATTTAATGATTCCATTCTAAGTACTTCATAAGTTCACTTTCTTCGAATGCCGTATCACTTCACGTTCTACTTGTTCAAAGCTGGGAAGATCCTTTATCTGTTCGCTCATCGAGCTTTTCCAACGACCTTTGTATTGCGGCAAGCGCTCTGCTAATTTCTTGTGAAAATCCGCCGGGTTTAATCCCTTGCTTGCGCATTTATTGCCGAATTCAGCTAAGTAGAAATCTCCTGTTTTCCGCATTGGGTCACCCGGGGTAATTTTTGCGAATAATTTGTAGGA
>CAZAVR010000004.1:0-31198 GCA_964488435.1 uncultured Cytophagales bacterium
GAGCCGGTCAGAAACCATAAACCAAGAATATGAAATACCAATAGTCCTCCCAAAACCCCGATGACAAGGTTTTTTGTAATCTTGTACACCAAAGCGACAAAAAGGACAATTGTACTTAAAAGAAAAAACAAGGACAGTGTACGGCTTACAAAATACACTCTCTGTAAATCATCTGCCACCCAGGGAGACACCTTCAGCAGAAATGCCGATATGGAAAAATAAAATGGCGTGTACTGACTCAGTATAAACTGAGGCTGCTCGGGATCCGAATACATCGATCGACCATCAAGCAACAATTGAATAGGGAAAATAGTACTTGTCTCGCTTCCTGAAATATCAGGATGATAAGAAGCCAATAGCCATAATTTAACCCCAAGTAAAACGATTCCGCTGAGCGAACACATTACAAGGGCAAACTTATGGAGGTTCTTTAAAAGCTGCTCAAAAAACAAATACATAGTGACCACTTACAAACACCAAACTATCACACGCCGCCTATACCAGGACAGCGGATCCGGAATACACCGCGCCGGGAGCTGTTGCCTGATCCGGGTATCGTACGTGCCATTCAAATTCGTCTCTGAAATGCCTTATAGCACTGGCTACAGGCCAGGCTGCTGCATCTCCTAAAGGACAAATGGTATTACCCTCTATTTTACGGGCAATATCCACGAGCATATCTATGTCCTCGCTATTTCCTTTTCCGTGCTCAATACGATACAGAACCTTCTCCATCCACCCCGTACCTTCTCTGCATGGGCTACACTGTCCACAGGATTCATGACGGTAAAATCTGGCAAAATTCCAGGTATTTCTGACGATGCACGCCGTTTCATCAAATACTATAAAACCACCCGAACCAAGCATGGTCCCGGAAGCAAAGCCCCCATCGGATAACGACTCGTAACTCATCAGCCTGTCTTCACCGTTGGCCGTCTTGGTAATCAGGTGCGCCGGAAGAATAGGAACAGATGACCCTCCGGCGATCAATGCCTTCAGCTGATGTCCTTTCCTTATCCCACCACAGTACTCATCAGAGTTGAGAAACTCGTCCACTGAAACACCCAGTTCTATCTCGTAAACACCAGGCTTGTTAATATGTCCCGAAGCTGATATGAGCTTCGTGCCGGTACTCCGACCTACACCCACTGCTGCATAGGCCTCTCCTCCGTTATTGATGATCCAGGGTGTATTGGCTATTGACTCTACATTATTGACAACAGTAGGGCATTGGTATAATCCCTTAACAGCCGGGAATGGCGGCTTATTTCTGGGGTTCCCCCTTTTTCCCTCCAGAGATTCAAGCAACGCGGTCTCCTCTCCACAAATATAGGCGCCGCCGCCTGCCTGCACCACCAGCTCCAGGTCATAGCCTGACCCCAGTATATTCTTACCTAAAAAACCATTTGCCTTCGCTTCAGCAATCGCCTTCTCCAATATGGCAATTACATAAAGCAACTCTCCCCGAACATATATAAACGACTTGTTAGCGCCCAGTGCAAAACTAGATACGATCATCCCCTCAATCAGCAAATGCGGAATCATCTTCATTAAATGATGATCCTTGAAGGTTCCCGGCTCCGACTCATCGGCATTGCATACGAGGTACCTGGGGACGCCCTCCGGCTTAGCCAGAAAACTCCATTTCATTCCCATGGGAAAACCCGCTCCTCCACGGCCTCTCACACCGGACTTCTTCACTTCCTCCACTATTTCCTCCGGTGTCATTTGTTTGATGGCCTTTTCCACCGCCGAATACCCCCCCTGCTTCCGGTAAACCTCGAAAGTTTCGATGCCCGGTATGTTAATGTGCTCGGTTAATATTTTCAATGCCATATTACTTTATTCAGATAACTAAACTTCTCACTTTCGCGTCTGGCTCCTTACGGAATACGAGACATTTACCTAAGCCGCTTCCTGTTCGCTATTCACAAAACAGACTGAACCTGCTTCTTCCATCCCTTACCTCCGCTAACGGGACAACTGATCGATTATTTCGTCCACCTTCTCCCGGGTGAGATGCATATAGTACTGCTCTCTGATCTGGAAAACAGGCCCCCATCCGCAAGCCGCAAGACATTCCACTTCCTTAAGAGTAAATTTGCCATCGGCTGTAGTTTGACCGCTATCCACAGCCAGCCTTTCTTTCAAATGCCCGTAAACGTCTTCACCTCCCATCAAACAGCAGGGGCCCGTGCGGCAGTATTCGATCACATGCTCTCCAACCGGCTCCAGATGGAACATGGTATAAAAGGTCGCGACTTCATAAACTTCTACCGGCTGTATCGAAAGTAGTCCGGCCACGTAGTCCATAACCTCGCTGCTTATCCAACCCCATTGTTTCTGCGCCACATGTAACACGGGAAGAAGTGCCGATTTCTGACGGCCTTCCGGATAACGTGCAATTATCTCATTTACCTTTTCCAGGTTTTCCGGAGAGAACGCCACTTGATTTTTTACTTCGGTTGACATATCGTTGTATTGGCCGGAAATCAGGCATCCAGCTCACCTGCAATTACATTTAAACTACTCATTATAAGGATAGCATCCGAAAGCGTCACCCCCTTACACATCTCAGGAAATGCCTGGTAATAAATAAAGCTCGGCCGCCTGAAATGCAATCTGTAAGGAGCTCTTCCCCCGTCGCTTATCAGGTAAAAGCCCAGTTCTCCGTTTCCACCTTCCACTGCATGATAAACCTCTCCAATGGGAGCGTCCGTTTCACCCATCACTATTTTGAAATGATAAATCAGGGCCTCCATTTTTGTATATACATCTGCTTTGGCAGGCAAGTAGTACTCCGGTGCATCAGCATAATAAGGGCCTTCGGGCAAATTATTAAGTGCTTGCTCTATGATTCTCAGGCTCTGCCACATTTCCTCTCCCCTGACCATATACCGGTCATAAGTATCCCCGCTTTTGCCCACAGGAATATCGAATTCGAAATCCTCATAAGAGGAGTAAGGATTCATCACACGCACATCATAGTCAAGTCCCGCCGCACGTAAATTTGGACCTGTAAATCCGTAAGACAAGGCTCGCTCCACTGAAATAGGACCCACGTCCACAACTCTGTCCATAAATATACGGTTGCGGTTGAAGAGGTTTTCAAACTCCCGAAGCACAGGAGGAAGCGTTTTGATGAAAGTTTTCAGCTTCTGAACGGCTTCGTTCGAAAGGTCTCTTTCCATTCCGCCCACTCTCCCCATATTCGTGGTAAGACGTGCACCGCACATCTCCTCGTAAATCTCGTAAATCTCCTCCCTTTTTTGCATAAGATAAAGGAAACCGGAAAATGCGCCCGTATCGACTCCCAGAATCCCGTTGCAAATCAGGTGATCCGCAATCCGCGCCAGCTCCATAAAGATCACCCGGATATACTGCGCTCTCTTTGGAACTTCGATCTGCAACAACTTCTCAACCGTCATGTGCCAGCCGAAATTATTGATCGGAGACGAACAATAATTCATGCGGTCAGTAAGCGTAGTGATCTGATAAAAGGGACGTCGCTCTGCGATCTTTTCGAATGCTCTGTGAATATACCCTATGGTTTGCTCCCCTGAAACGATCTTTTCTCCATCCATTTGAAGGATGTTCTGAAAAATACCGTGAGTAGCAGGGTGAGTAGGCCCCAAATTAAGGGTGGTTAGCTCCTCTACCAATTCGGGTTGAGAGCCTTTCGCAGTCAGCTTTTTATTTTGTATGAATTCAATATCTGCCATATAATCCTAAAGTCCAATGGGTCATCTGCCGAAGAGCGCGTCTATTTTGTCCTGACGGGTAGCATCCTCCAGCGGGTATTCCTTTCGCATCGGGAAATAGTCCATTTCTTCTATGTTCAAAATCCGCTTCAGGTTAGGATGACCGTCAAACAAGATCCCGTAGAAATCGTAGGTCTCTCTTTCCATCCAGTTGGCTGATTCCCAAAGCACCGTCGCGGTCGGAATGTGGATATCTTCCTCGGGAATAAAAACCTTTATCCTTACCCTGAAATTATGAACAAAACTATGCAGATGATAAACAACCGAAAACTCGCCGCCTCTGTTTTCAGGAAAATGAACACCGGTAAGGTCAGTCAGAAATCCAACTTCAAATTTACCGTGATCCCTGAGATAGCCCAGCAGCGCAATGATATTAGCTCTTGTAGTGCTCAAAGTCAATAATCCATAAGGCTCCTCGAATCCAAAAACCTCCTCCCCGAATTTACCTGCTATATCTTCAGCAACTTCCTGATTACTAAGCATATTTGCGAATTATTGAATATTGTAAGATTCTAAAAGTATCTGATATTCCTCGGAGTTTCTTCTCCGGAGGGATTCATTCTGAGCCAGCTCCTGAATACTCATCAAACCGTCCAGGATCTGCTCGGGTCTGGGCGGACACCCGGGTACGTACACATCCACCGGAATAATCCTGTCTATTCCCTGCAACACACTGTAAGTGTCAAAAATACCTCCGCTCGAAGCACAGGCACCTACAGCCATTACCCAACGAGGCTCGGCCATCTGCAGATATACCTGCTTTACAACAGGTGCCATTTTCTTGGCTATGGTACCCATTACCATCAACATATCTGCCTGCCGCGGAGAGAAACTCGGACGCTCTGATCCAAACCTCGAAATATCATAATGCGCACCCATTGTAGCCATAAATTCAATTCCACAACATGAAGTCGCGAAGGGCAGCGGCCATAAAGAGTAGCTTCTGGCAAGGCCGATGACCTGATCAAAAGAAGTCGCAAAAAAACCCGCGCCGCTATGCCCTTCAGGGGCCTCTACCATTTTAATAGGCTTCATTAACTTTCTGTTATATTAATATGCTCAATTATCCCTATTCTTCCCATTTCAATACACCTTTGCGGATAATGTAATAGAAACCACAAAGCAACAAAGACATAAAAAGAATCATTTCAACAAACCCAAGCATTCCAAGCTTCTGAAAATTTACCGCCCAGGGGTACATGAATATGACCTCCACATCAAAAAGCACGAAAAGAATAGCTACCAAAAAGTACTTTACGGATATCGGGGTCCTCGCATCTCCATGCACTTCAATCCCACATTCGAAGGGATCATCTTTCCGTTTGCTCTTACGACTCGGCCCCAGCATATGTGTGGCAACAAGCGTCCCACCTATAAACGCGAGAGCGAGCACAAACTGTACGACTATGGGTAAAAAATCAGATGGCAAATACGCATTATTCATCCTTGCACAAAAAAAATTTCTTCAAAAATAACTGGAATTAATCCCATTATAGCCTCTTGGGCGTCTGGACAAAGCCAAATTTACCCGCTGAAAGCTTATCAAGCAAATCGCGGTCTTTATTTAGAATAAGCATAAAAAAGCCCCCTTGTACAGGGGGCAAAGGTACGATTTATGTTTATTTTTTACAGAACGACATGCCTCTTTGTGAGGTCGACCCCGTCCCCCGAAACTTTGATAAGATAAATACCTGCAGGTAAGTGCAGCTGACTTAGGGAAACCCGCTCATCAAAATTTGCAAACTGCCGGGTATACATCAAATTTCCCGCCGAATTGTAAACCGCTACATTTACATTCAGAAGCGACTCCCGGCTTTCAATATTTATTTCTTCCCCACCCCGGCTTGGATTGGGGAAAACGACGACATCATCACCATCTTTAGCCTTGTATTCGAATGCTGCTGAATATGGTGAATAGCAGGTAAGAGTATTACCCGCCAGAATATACTGCCTGCGTGCTCTCACATCAAAACTCACAGTTTCTCCACTAGTCACGCCCGTCACCTTCACAATAGATCCGCCGGCTGCAATAGGATCACCATTCTTCCTCCACTCAAAGCCTTGAGCCTGACTCTCATCTCCTAAGGTGGCCTTTACGCTAAAGGGCCCTGAAGTGGCCACAGTCGGGGTCGGAACCGGCTCCCTTACCGTCACTGATACCTGAGTGGATAGTTCGGATGTACATCCAAATACATTCCTTGCCATTACTGTATACCGTCCGGACGACGAGGCAGTAAATTTTGCCCCTTCACCGGCAGCCGTTACAGACCCATCCTTATACCAGCTGTATTGATGCACCCCACCTGAAGCACTCAGCTCTATCGGCGTATCCGCACATGCCTGAAGCTCACCTGAGGGGAGTATCAATGGGCGGGAAGGGCGAACCCCTTGAGTTATGTCCACCACAGGAGTCAGTACAGCATTGCCCTTCGCATCTTTAAGTGTAGCTCTGTAGCTACCAGGAGACGTAACTGTAATGGTACGGGATGTTGAGCTGCTGTTATTCCACGAATAAGAAGCATAACCAGTAGGAAGGGTTAGGGTAATGCCATTATTTGACGCATCACACTCGGCCGTAATCTGGGGAATTTCCGCAGGCAGTACGGGGGTAATCTGCGAAAAGAAATTGGACTCTGTAAATGTCCTGAACCAGGCATTACCTAAGTCCAGTAATCCTTGAAAATTGGGTAATATCGGAGTCGAAAAATGCGTCCCGTCGGGCCGGGTATTCTCAGCAATCTGATCAGTAAACGGACCGGGATATACAGGATAAAATTTGTTCTCCGCAATTTCACTCTGCGCATCAATGACCGACTGACTCGTTACCGAACGCCCCTGATCATCAGCGGTCCTGGATGTACGGGATATAACCCAAATGATCCGCTTCGAGCTGCTGATATCCGCCTGTTCGATCAGAGAGGCAAGGCGATTGGCGTACACAGCCCTGGAAGTTCTCAAAGGCAGATTGTCAGCCTCTCCCTGAATCCAAAGGATGGCGCGCGTACCAAGCTGATGCGTAAAATGATTGATGGACAACAGAAGATTCGCAAAAGGCATCCCCTGCGAATAAGGAAACCCTCCATAGGCATTGTAAGTCGGCAAGCCTTTAGAACTCTCCTGCCAGTTACCGATTGAAGTTCCTTCCCAGGCCGTGTTAATAAAAAGTACCGGTACATTGAGACGTTTGGCTAACGAATCCCCCAAAATCCCCCAACACCAGGATGTCTGACCTCTGGGAGCCATATTACTATTGCTTGTCAGCTGGGCAAAAGCGGGAGCAGGCGGATCATTCAGCGAATTTGGTGTGTTGTCATAATTGCTTATAAAATTCACCCTGTCATCCGTCGCTCCTATCGTTGATGTCCCTCTTAATCCCTGACCGTTCGACTGTCCTGCAATGATAAAGACCTCTCCCACTCCAAAACGCGGAATCACATCCGAGCCCACCACGGCATTCTTATAAGACGCGCGGACCTGCAACGAATACCATCCGCCTAACAAGGTAATTGTACCCACAAATACCCCCCCGGTGGGGTTATTCTGAAGCACAGCCCAGTCGGTATCTATACCCTGGCCGGGGATAACTGAAACGGCCCGTACTTCAATCTTATCAACAATTTGACTATAAGACCCCGCTACCGAAATTTTTGAGCGACCATCCACACCTCTCTGATAAACTGACCTTTCGACGGGTGTGGTAATTTTTATCTGCGCATTGATATTTAAAGAAATAAATATGCCGAGAAATGACAACTTAAAAAACACACCTTTTGTAACCCTGAATTTCATCTGTTTATCTTTAATTTTTCTCTTCGGCCGGACGGAATTTTCTACTGAAATAATCACCCTGCATTATATGTATAATCAACTGTAAATCAATGCGTATTCTCACCAATACTCAACTTCAACCGGCCCATGGTAACCGCACCCGCTACTCACAACTACAAAAGTAATATTTTTTTAAACCTTTATGTAAAAAGACAGGCTTCTAAAACGTGTTCTTTCCTACCTGAAAAGACACCGCCATCGAAGATGCATTTTCTGTGATCCATTCGTGACGGTCATTTTTGAATGACAAGCTTTCTGGTATGCAGTATACCTGAAGCATCAGAAACAACCAGATGATATACACCGCCTGACAAAAATGATGTATCCAGCTTCAATCGTTCCCGAAACGAAACGGGGTAGTAGATCTTTAACGTCCTGCCGTGTGCATCGGCCAAAATCACAGACACCGGATTCAAATCGTCCTTTACTTCCATATAGACTTCATTTCCACCGGAAGGGTTGGGATAAACCACCACGCTTTTCTCCTCATCTCTCAGAGAAAAAACAAATACTCCGCTATAATCAGAAAAGCATGTGAGCTGTTCGTCATAAACGCGATAAGCTTTTGCCCTGTAATTCCCTGATTGGGTCACCTTAAGAAGTGCCCCCTTGTCAGACAATACCGCTGATCCGTATTCCCACTGAAACGTACCGGAATTACTTTCAGCACGTAAGGTAAAAACACCCTGCCTCGACAGGACAGGAACCCGGGGAATTTCGACCGACCTCACCTCCACCGGTTCCGCTTTAAGCGACAGGCAACCGTTGTCTCCGAGTGTCTGAACAAAATAGCTGCCGGAAACACTCGCCTCTATGAAGCCCGCCGCCTCTCCGGTGCTCCAGACAAATGGGCCGCCGCCTCTCGCCTCCAGTCTCACCACTCCTCCATCGCAAAAAAGCGTACCCCCCAAAGCTACCACCGACGGTGTTACGGGAATAGGCAATACCCTCGTATTTACAACTTCAGAAGGATCCGAAATACAACCGAATTCATTTTTAACTGTGAGATGATAAATCCCCTCCTGATTCAGGGTTATGGCTCTCTCCTCACTTCCATTGCTCCAAGCATAGGACTGTGCAGGCGTGGACTGTAGCGTCACATCCTTATCCTCACAGAAAGTCAAAGGACCGCTGGCTGTAACCACCGGCCTCTCAGGTAACGGATTCACAACCACAGACACCGGTACCGAGGGAAGCGACGTACAGCCAGCCTGATCAGTAGTGGTAACAGAAAACAGTCCGCTCGTCCTCACTTCTACTTCACGGCTATTTCTTCCGTCATTCCAGCGGTAGTTCCCCCGCACATCGGATTGAAGCAAGGTATAGTCTCTGTCACAAAAGGTCGTCGGGCGAAGACTGGTAATAACCGGCGACTGCGGCAATGGATTCACCCTGACGGAAACTTCATCAGATAAACTTTCACAGCCGTTGGCATCTCTTACTCTGACTGAGAAAACACCGTTGTCTGAAACGGTGATAGCTCTTTCCGTATTTGCATTTGACCACACATTCCCCTGATCATAACTGGAGCTCAACGTCACATTCCCGCCTTCACAAAACTCTGTATTTCCGCTCCGCTGAATGGTTGGCTTCTGTGGAAGTGCATGTACAATGACTCTGACCTGCTCCGAGGCAACAGAATAACACCCGAAGTCATCCACAGCTCTCGCGCTGTAAATGCCTCCTGTGTGTACAATAAGTTCGCCGCTCCTGGATTGATCAGACCATACGCTGTTGTTTCCCGAACTTGCCCTGAGCAAAACTTCACCTCCATCGCAAAAAGTGGTCCCCCCCATCACGGTTAACGTGGGAGGTGGAGGCGGCGCCGTAGGTGAAGCGTCTATGTTTATTATATCCGATACGGCCTCACAGCCATAAATACTCGTTACCTTTACCGAATACTGGCCGGCAGCTGTCACTGTAATCCGATCTCCCCCCTGACCATTACTCCAGACCGGATGCAGACCGGAAGAGGTCTGAAGCGAAATACTGGATCCCTGACAGAGTCTCTGCCCGTCGGGCGTCGCCACCGAAGGTTTTTCAGGCTGGATCACACCCCCTATCTGAATTTCAGGCGAGTAAATCACATTCCCCCACTGGTCCCTTATCGTGGCCTTATAACGACCTTCTCCAACCGACAAAGCCCGGTCCGAACTTCCATTGCTCCAATTCAGACTGCTGTACTCTCCTTCAAGGGACAGCCTTACCATATTGTTCCCTGCACAGGTTACATTTACCGCGGGCAGAGGGATAGCAGAAAAAGGTTCGGAAAGTGCGAAGAAAACGTCGTTAAGGCTTCGGTTCCACTCTTCAGCGAGATCCGACAAGCCCTGGCCGCTAAAATGCAATCCATCACCACGGGGCTGCAATTCATCAGTCTCGGGTCCGGCAAACACATTAGGCAAATCCGCAATAATTCTGTTCTGCGCCTCAATCACCGGAGGATTAACCCCTTCATAATAAGATGTACGGCACACTACCCACGAAAAATTTTTCCCGGACTCTCCCCTGCTCTGACTTATCACATCCTTTAATTCCTCATAGTAATTCCATGCGCCACTCGAAGCCTTTTCCGCTTCGCCCTGTAACCAAAGCACAGCGCGCAGTCCGGTCATTGACACGTAATTTTGCATAGTTGCCCGAAGACCGCCGTATGGCATCCCAAAGGGGACATAAGGCTCACCATTATACACGGAGTAAGCGACTCCGTGTATACTGTCCTTCCAATTTCTGACGGCACTTCCCGTCCATGCGACATTATAAAATAAAACGGGTACATTGAGTCGCTGAGCAAGAATATCCCCCAACTTCCCCCAAGCCCATGCCGAATGCCCCCGCGGAGAAATAAACGTATTGTCGAATACCTGTGAAAACTGCGGATAAGGAAGGCTCGAATTAACATCGTTCTGACTGTAGTAGTTGACGCAATTCACCCGGTCGTCGGTCGCTCCCGGAGCATCATAGCCAAAAAAGCCCTGTGCGTTGGACTGGCCTGCGACCAGAAACACCTCTCCTATACCTACCCTGGGCAGTGTGGCACTTCCCACTATCATATCCCCTCTTCTGCCGCGAACCTCCATTTCATACCATCCTCCACTCCAGTTTACACTCCCCCGGTAGTAACCTCCTGCAGGATGATCCTGGAGCGTCATCCAACTGCTCGGAAGTCCGCCGTTCACAGGCCTGAACTGCACTTCGATCTTATCAATGCGCTCCGAAAAATTACCCGCTATGTAAACCTCTGCATTATTATTTTTGTCTCTCTGAAATATACAGCGGTTAAGCGGGTAGGTGATGGAAAGCTGGCCCAAACATTCCACGTACATAAAGGAAAGGATAACAAAAAACAGCGGCCGGAGAAAACTCATATTGATAGGCAAAGTCAAAAGCTACCACGCAAAGGGACACAGATTTTACAACAAACCAAATTTTCACACTAGCCAATTACTAAACGGCTTCCTGCGAATTCAACAATTTCCAAAGTTCGTCCTTAAGTGTGTCGATGCCTTCACCAGTAACTGCCGATATCAAGAGAGCAGGAACCCCCTCCGGCTTATGGTTCAACATGGCAGTTTTGTCTTCTTCTGTAAGCAAATCGGCTTTAGATATGGCCAAAAATCGTTCTTTATCCAGAAGGGAAGGATTGTATAAGCGAAGTTCCTCCAGAAGTGTATTATATTCAGATTTTAGATCTTCGCTGTCAGCGGAAACGACAAACAGTAGCACGGCGTTTCGCTCAATATGTCTTAAAAAACGCAATCCCAGGCCCTTTCCCTGTGACGCGCCTTCAATAATTCCCGGTATATCGGCAATTACGAAAGATTTATAATCTCTGTAAGGTACTACGCCAAGATTAGGCACAAGGGTAGTGAAGGGGTAGTCCGCTATTTCAGGCTTAGCAGCCGATACTACGGAAAGCAATGTCGATTTACCTGCGTTAGGAAACCCAACGAGCCCGACATCGGCCAGTACTTTTAATTCAAGAACAAACCATGCCTCCTGGCCGGGCTCTCCGGTCTGCGCATGGTAAGGCGTCTGATTAGTGGAGGATTTAAAATGATCGTTGCCCAGCCCGCCTCTGCCTCCCCGGAGGAGGATCTTCTCTTCTCCGTCTTCAGTAATTTCAAAAAGGATTTCCCCGGTTTCGGCATCACGCGCTACAGTACCTAACGGGACACTGAGGACAATGTCCTTACCCTGAACTCCCGTCCTGCGTCCTCCTTCTCCCCCTTTACCAGGGTCAGCCTTTACATGCTTGGTATATTTAAGATGAAGCAGCGTCCATATCTGGGTGTTTCCCCTCAGAATAACATGTCCGCCTCTGCCGCCATCTCCACCGTCCGGTCCGCCTTTCTCGACATGCTTCTCTCTTCTAAAATGCATCGACCCCGCACCACCGGCGCCGGATTTGGCATTTATTTTAACATAGTCTATAAAATTGGATCCTGACATTTCTTATATTTTTCATGGTATGGCTGACTTCTATCTGGAGAGGGGGCTCCGCAATTAGCTAGGCAATACTTTTCAAGGTACTGTCTATTTCCGCAAAAATGCTATCGATATCACCCACGCCATTTATTCCGACGTACTTACCCTGCCCGCTGTAATAGTCAGCCACAGGTCTGGTTTTATCATTGTATTCCTGGATTCTCTTCCCTATCAGTTGCTCGTTGCTGTCGTCAGGCCTTCCGGAAGTCTGACCTCTGAGCAGCAACCTCTTCAAAAGCTCTTCATCCGGTACCTCAAGCGCAACCATTACGGAAATTTTCTCATCAAAATCAGATAACAAATGATCAAGCGCTTCAGCTTGTTTTACCGTACGGGGAAACCCGTCAAAAATAAATCCTGCAGCATCACCGTTTACTCTGAGTTTATTCGCAATCATACCAATGACCACTTCATCCGGAACAAGAATCCCCTGGTCCATCAGCGTTTTTGCTTTCAAACCCAACTCTGTACCCTCTTTAATTTCCGATCTCAGTAAATCCCCGGTTGAAAGATGCACCAAATGGAATTTGTCGATTATTTTTTCGCTTTGAGTACCCTTTCCCGCACCGGGAGGTCCAAAAAGTACCAGATTAACCATAAAAATTTTTACAATATTGGTTCAGATTTCTTTAAAGGATTGCAAATTTAATACTATTTCTCTCTCCTTAGGTTGACACGGTATCTTTTTGACAAAAAAATCCACGCCACTCTGAATATAACGGATGTATAGAAAGAAAATACCCACCTTCCCCTGTTCAAATCATTAAAATTCAACACCGGAAAGTACAATGCGATTGGTAACGCCGTCTTCATTCTGAACTACGGTTACAAAAAGCGTCCCTGATGTATTTTTTGCGAGATTCACCTGTGATTTGAAGTCCCCGGAAAAATTCTTCACCTCTTTTTTCCCTACCTCTTTTCCTTTGGTGTCGGTAACCGTAATCACTACATCTCCCTTTGCAGGAGCATTGAAGTGAACGTTCAATATATGACTCTCTGGTTTATTCGCGAACACACGAAGCCCCCGTATGGTAGTGGAATTACCCTCATCTCTTCCATGGGCTTGCGCAGGAACACCGGCACCTGAGTACCGCATATACGGCCCGGTCACCCGGTGATGATTCCTAAACTGCCTGTCAAAGTTCTCCTGGCGTCTCAGATAAGGCGAGTTGGATTGCACTTTCGCCTCCATCCGGTGTAAGTCCCGGAAACGTCCGGAAGGATAAGTACGGCCGCGAAACCTCCACGACCTCAAGCCGAGGGTATCCCGACCCTTCCTGAGCGAGTCAAGCCTCCCGCTAAACCTCTCGTTACCTAAATAAAAAGAGCCAGGACCTCTTCTGCGCAAGAAACCAGATGACCCTTCTTCCATCGTAATGGTAACCTGACGCTTAACACCTCCGCTTTCACCCAGAGAATCCAGAATTTTGTCAATCAGCAGCGCCTTCTTTCCTTCACCATTTATGATCATGTAGTTTTTTGACGATACTTCTGACCTTCCTCCTCTGTCTTCAAGTACCTTGACCTTAACCGTGGTGGTCCCGGCGGTCTCCTGTATTTGTCCAGGCGCGGGCACCGTCATGAACAGGAAAACCACTCCCGTCACAAAAAATGAATGGGATATATTTCGCATCTTTATTTTCATAGTTTAGCGCTTTTCGGATGATGACTATATACAAGTTTTCAAAGTTACATGAACGCCTACTTAACCTTCACATAATTAGGGCAAATACGCTGTTAAATTATGTTAAATCATTCTGTCCGGATAACGAACAACCTGCTTTGTTACGTATCTTAGTAAGATAGTCGCAAAAAAAGCAAAGTTTGTTGCAAAAGAAGATAGAATGAGCAAAAGAAAAATTCAGATTACCATCGGCCTGATGTGCCTGGCATTGATAGGATTGGTCGGATTCCAATGGTACTGGATCGCAGAAGCAGTCTCTCTGAGAAACGAAGAATTCAATCAGAAGGTAGCCGAATCCGTACAAAAAGTAACCTACAAGATAGAGAAGCTGGAAATGCATTACATGCTCAGCCAGAAACTGGAAGCAGAGCAGCAGAGAGAGAAACTCAACCGTATCTCTATGATGAATGCAAGGCCTGCTTCCCCTCAAAAACCCCGGGAAGAGTTGGCCGCCAATCCGGGTCCGGCCGAACCGGATTTTTTTCCGGGAGGGGGTTTCCCTCCGGCCTTCCCCAGCGAAGCACGTATGGATGCGCTCAATCCATCTTTCAGGGTTGTGTTGGAACGGCAACAACAGCTCATTAGCGAATTCTTTCAGGCGCAGGAAATGGGCGCCAGCGGCCTCGATGAGTTCATGAGAAGAAGAGTGATGGATGAAGCCTATCTGCTTGAATTCTTCGATGAAGGCAAGCGATCACTTTCGGTAAACTTTGAAAAAAAAGGATGGGGGACTTCGGATAGCTCCCGCCTGCGACGACCCGGAATAAAAGAACTGATTTACAGGGGACAGAACAAAGCGGCCACAAGAAAACCAGAAATTAAGACACCTGTAAACGAAGACGCCAAACCCTCGGAACGCTCTGCTATGCTTAGTGAAGTAATGCGGGATATTTTGTTCACTAACCGACCTGTCAACGAGCGAATTAACCGGTTTCTTCTGGATACTCTGCTGAAAAAGGAACTTGCGGAAAGCGGCATTACACTTCCTTTCGAATTCTCTGTTAAAATACAGGGAAAGGAAAAGCCCCTTTTTGCTTCTACAGTGATGACCGGTGATGACTGGGACAAAAAAGCCTATAAGGCTTCGCTCTTCCCCGATGAAATAAGAAATTATGGTCATTACCTTTACATATATTTCCCGGATCAGAAACAGTTCGTCATGGGAAAACTAAGCGCGATGTTCGCCGGATCCGGTGTTCTGATTGCTACCGTGATGATCTGTTTTTACCTCGCCGTGTCGACTATCCTTCGACAAAAAAAACTCTCTGATATTAAAAACGACTTCATCAATAACATGACCCATGAATTCAAAACACCGATATCCACCATCGCGCTGGCGTCCGAAATGGCTCAGGAATCGTCCCGCGCTGACACGAATGGCGCTTCTTCCGGAGTACATCGTTATCTTGATATCATCCGGGAAGAGAACAAGCGTCTGGGTGCACATGTAGAAAAAGTGCTTCAAATGGCTCTTCTAGACAAAGGAGAGGTAAAAATGAAAGGTACCGTCGTCGATATGCATGCACTTATAGAAAAAGCCCTCAAAAGCCTCAGCATGCAGATAGAACAACGTAACGGACATATCGATTTTGATTTTGACGCTGGGGAAGAGCTTGTCCGCGGCGATGAAGTCCACCTGACGAATGTGCTCTACAATTTGCTCGACAATTCCATCAAATATTCACCTGCTGTACTTGACATCCATATCAAAACCGCGAATACAATGGGAGGCATCCAGATCGAAATCGCGGATAAAGGGATGGGAATGTCCAGGGATCATATTACAAGGATATTTGACAAATTCTACAGAGTCCCCACCGGTAATCTGCATAATATCAAAGGCTTTGGGCTGGGCCTGAGTTATGTAAAGAAAATTGTCGAGGCTCACGGCGGCCATGTACAGGTCAAAAGTATCCCGGAAAAAGGAAGTACTTTCACAATCTGGTTACCTGTGGCAGACTTATTGCCCCAATAAACTGCCATTTGCCCAGCAAACGTTAATTTCAACCATGATACTACTTGTCGAAGACGACCCTAACCTGGGTATTTTGCTGCAGGAATACCTTACAGGCAGAGGATTGCCTACCGACCTGGCTACTGACGGACAACAGGGATGGCAGAAGTTCGTGGAGAAGGAATACCAGCTATGCATTTTTGACGTCATGATGCCCAGGCGGGACGGGTTTTCTCTGGCCAGGGAAGTACGGATGAGCGGACGTGATATCCCTATCATATTCCTCACCGCAAAATCAATGAAAGAGGATACCATACAGGGCTTCAAAATAGGAGCGGACGACTACATCACCAAACCTTTCGACCGGGAAGAGCTGGTTCTCAGAATAGAAGCGGTTCTCAGACGTTACAGGAAGAACGAAGGAAGTGCAATTCCCCGCCCCATTACCTTTTCCATAGGCAATTATGTTTTTAATTACGAACGTCAATTGCTCACCCTCGGAGCGTCCAGCACAAAACTCACAGGAAAAGAATCCGAGCTGCTCCGGCTTTTCTCGGAAAATATAGGTCAACCCGTAGGGAGGAGTTTCGCGTTGAAAATGATATGGGGAGACGATTCCTACTTCAATGCCAGAAGCATGGACGTCTATATCACCAAACTTCGTAAGCACCTCAAAGACGATCCGAGAATCCAGATCGTTAATCTACATGGAGAGGGTTTCAAAATGCTTATTTAGTTCAGCTTTTCCGGGCAGTAGGATCCCCTCTTTACAAATCAATTGTATATTTACAGCTGGTCACGTAATCAGGAAACATGATCAGACAAGCTTCGACTAATTGAATTTATATGTCATCAGCACTAAAAACACCCGTTACTATAGCCTACGGCGACGGAATCGGACCCGAAATCATGGAGGCCACCCTTCGCATTCTCGAGGCAGCCGGAGCCAGATTAGCTCCTGAAATCATTGAGATCGGCGAAAATATCTATAAAAGCGGGGTCTCAGGAGGCATCAAAGAGAGCGATTGGGCCTCTTTAAGGCGTACCCGTGTATTTCTCAAATCCCCTATCACCACACCACAAGGCGGTGGCTTCAAAAGCCTGAACGTAACCACACGCACTACACTCGGCATGTTTGCCAATGTACGTCCGTGCCAGGCTTACCATCCCTATGTTGCCACCAAACACCCTGAACTGGATGTGGTCATCATCCGCGAAAACGAAGAAGATCTCTATACTGGAATCGAATACCGCCAGACACAGCAAATGTGCCAGTCGGTCAAACTGATATCCAGACCCGGCTCCGAAAAAATTATCCGCTATGCCTTCGAGTATGCCAGGGCAAACAACCGTAAAAAAGTAACCTGCTTTTCCAAGGATAATATCATGAAGCTCACAGATGGGCTTTTTCATAAAGTTTTCGACGAAATCGGGAAAGAGTACCCTGAAATTCAGAAAGATCATTGGATTATCGATATTGGCGCTGCCTTGCTTGCCGATCGTCCCGACCGCTTTGAGGTTATCGTCACGCTTAATCTTTACGGAGACATCATTTCCGATATTGCTGCCCAGGTTGCGGGCTCCGTGGGCATGGGAGGTTCTGCCAACATTGGAGAGCAGTGTGCCATGTTCGAGGCCATACATGGCTCGGCCCCCGACATCGCCGGTCGCGGAATTGCCAATCCGTCCGGACTTCTGAACGGTGCCGTCATGATGCTCGTACACATAGGCCAGGGCGATGTAGCCACAACAGTTGAGAACGCCTGGCTTACGACCATAGAAGAAGGTATTCATACCGGTGATATTTACAAAGAGGGGTTGAGCAAAAAGCGGGTAGGCACCAAGGATTTTGCAGATGCTGTGATAGAAAGGCTTGGAAGAAAGCCTGCTACTTTCAAACCTGCAGACTACACCTCCTCAACTACTCCAATAAAAGTCGGGTATTCGGATCCTGCTCCCGCGAGGAAAGAACTGGTAGGCGTCGATATTTATCTCGACTATACTGCCGTCAATGGGAACAAGCTGGGAGCGGAACTGAGCGACCTCGCCTCTGATCTGGCGAAACTTACGGCGATATTTAACAGGGGTACCAAAGTATACCCGGATGGGTTACCGGAAACCTTTTGCACCGATCACTGGCGATGCAGGTTTGAAGCAGGCGATACCCCTTTTACCTCACAAACGATTATCGGATTGCTGTCCAGATTTTATAATTCAGGTTACGACGTTATTAAAACCGAAAACCTTTATAATTTTGATGACATTGCCGCATTTTCAATTGTACAATCGTAATAACTCAATAAACGATCCCATTTTTCGTTTTCTGATATAGTCTGTTCTCCTTTCCTTTTGTGAAATATTGGATTTTAAACCGAATATGAAAAAACCGTTGCGAACAAATATATTGTGGTTGGCGTCACTGATTTTTATTCTGTATATAACGGCTTGTAATTCCACGTCTAAGCTATATAAGCAAGGGCTTAAAAAATTCGATAACGGAGAATACGAACTCGCTATTCAGGATTTTGAAAAAGCCATTGCAGCCGGCTACGAAACGGACAAAAGCACCTTCCTCATCGCCGAATCGTACCGTCTTTCCAACAGGGTAAAGGAGGCCATCCCTTACTACAAAACTGCTTTTGAAGCCGGTGCTGCGTCTGCTAACTCCCGCTTTGAATATGCGTACGCCCTGAAGGCTTCCGGCCTGTACGATGAAGCGCGCAAGGAGTTTGCCACATTCGTTCAATCAGATAGTGCCGACGCTAAACTGAAGGACCGGGCCAACAGAGAAATCGAGATTCTTAAAATCACCTCTCTCCTGAAACAAAACAAAATGAATGTGAAGGTAGAGAACATGTTGTTCAATACCCCGGCTTCTGAGTTCTCTCCCATCGTGCTCGGGGAAGACCTGGTCATTTCCTCATCCAGAAAAGAAACCATTTACAAGAACAACGGACAGGCCATGCTGGGCCTTTATAAACTGAAAATCGGCGAACAACCCTCGGAATCAGGAGGTACTCCCACAGTTTTCAGTCAGAATATTTTTGTTCCCGATGTCAACGAAGGTTCGCCGGCATTCACCCCGGACGGAAGAACACTCGTGTTTGCCCGGGGAAACAGTGGCAAGAAAAAAGGCCCGCAGGATGTACATCTTTATATGAGCAGGTTTGTTGACGGTACCTGGAGCACCCCTAGGTATCTCCCTGTCAATGACTCGCTGTCGTGGGACGGATCGCCCGCTTTCTCGCGCGACGGAAAAACGCTTTACTTTGCCTCAAACAGGCCGGGAGGTTTCGGTGGCATTGACATCTACCGGACCAATATGGATGCCTCAGGGCGATTCAGTAAGCCTGTAAATATGGGAGAAGATATCAATACTGCAGGTGATGAGATGTTCCCTTATGTGGCACCCGACGGAAGGTTGTTTTTTGCCTCTGACGGCCATCCCGGGCTGGGCAAACTGGACGTATTTGTTGCGACGCGTTCTCAAGGGGTAATTACTGTTGAAAACCTGGGCATCCCTTTTAATACCCCTCAGGATGACTTCGGTCTTGTATTTCATGATGAGGAGCTGGAGAGCGGCTTTTTTGCTTCCAACCGCGAAGGGGGCAAAGGCGACGACGATATTTATTATTTTTATACTGAAAAAGAAAAACAACCGGACTCCACCACAATCGCCCGAACCGATGACCCTCGTTATTATAATGGGGAACTCAAGGTGGTACGCTATTTCCTGGCAGGGAATGTCATCACCAATGACCCGGAGGGTACAGCTATCGACTCTGCCGTAGTTCGAATTATGCTGCCGGACACAGCTGATAACGAACTGGGGCGCTTTTCCACAAGCACTGCCGGAACTTTCGGCAATCAGAAGGTAGAAGAAGGTCAAAATTACATCCTGCTGACCGAACGGAAAGGATTTCTTACGAAACGCACCACCTTCAGTATGAACGGGAAGACCATCCCACCTATATTTCTCAATAAAGCGCTGACGGATACGGTGTACAACGTAACTATCAAACTGGATCGTCTTGAGCTCAACAAAACCTTTATTGTGGAGAACATTTATTACGATCTGAACAAGTACAATATCCGGCCTGACGCTGCCGTCGAGCTCGACAAGCTCGCACAGCAACTGAACGATAATCCTACTGTCACTATAGAATTGAGCTCCCATACGGATACACGCGCTTCTGATTCTTATAACCTGACCCTTTCTCAAAGAAGAGCGGAGTCTGTTGTAAACTATCTCATATCCAAAGGCGTTGCTGAAGACCGCCTTATTCCCAAGGGCTACGGCGAGCGTCAGCTGATCATTGCCAACGCTAAAACGGAAGAAGAACATCAGCGCAACAGACGTACCGAGTTTACAATCCTCAGTTATTGAGCAGAGTAACGCTTTTTCGCCGGTTCCGGGCTGCTGCTTGTCGGATCGCTACGTCTGGACTGATTTATTCGGCATTTTGACAATAAACGTGCTACCAGTTCCTTTCTGGCTTTCAACCGTCAGTGTACCTCTGTGCGCCTCCACTATACGCTGACAAATCGACAAGCCTATTCCAAATCCCAGGTAGCCAGCGGCATTTTCAGCGCGGTAAAAAGGGTTGAAAATAAGCGGGATATCCTGTGTGTCAATTCCAATACCTTTGTCGATAACCCTTATCGTACAAAATGACCTGTCTGTAGAAACCAGCACACGCACTGCTTTATCCTCAGAGTATTTACAGGCATTGTCCATCAGATTCGAAAAAAGCACTTTAATAAGCTCTTTGTTTCCATCCACCAGGGTGCTGGACTCATCCTGCGGAAAGCTCTCGTAATCGATCAGGATATGGTAGTCATGACTCCGGCTTTCAAGTTCTTCCTTGGCTTCAAAAAGCAAATCTTCTATCCTGATGACGGCTGTCGTGATCTTGTTCAGACTTTCGAAGGACCGCGCCAGCAAAAGAAGGTTATTCGTAATCTGTATAAGTCGTTCCGTATCCAAACTAAGATTCTGAAAAATCTCCTGGAGCTCCGGCTTGCCTGCAGCGTACTGCTCCCCCAGCTGAACCTCTGATTTCAAGGCAGCAATGGGCGTTCTCAGTTCATGAGACGCGTGAGACACAAAGCTCCTCTGTTGCTCAAAGGCGAGTGAAAGTCGCTGAAGCATCTGGTTAAAGTTAATAGCCAGCTGGGCAATTTCATCTTTTCGGTTCCCTTCATGCAGGCGGGTCTCCAGATTCTGAGCAGTGATGCTGGATACTTCCATATTGATATCAGCAATCGGCTTCAGGGAATTTCCTGCAAAATAGACGCTCAAACCAACCGTAAGCGCTATACCCGCCAGCAAGGCCCACCCTATGGTGTTCCTGAGATTATTCAGCTTGCTGAGACCAAACTCATCATAAGCTGAAGCAAGAACGACGATGGGGAATTCTCCCTCCTCATACAATAGTCCGAGTAACTCATTTTCTCCGTCTCTGACACGTATTTCTTTCTCCTCTCTGACCCGCTCAAGCAATTCCACATTATATGACACGGGTTTATCATCAAGGCTCGAATAAATCATTTTATTGTTCTGATCAAATATCAATACCTTCTCGTCAATCATCGCTGTAATGGTATTCCGGTCGATGATTTTAAGCAGATTCATATCAATCTCCTTGACCTCGATCAAAAAGCGGCATGTGGTCCTCGCTTTGTCCCGGAGCCTTTCAAAATATTCATCTCTCCGGTAATTTGCAGATGTACTGTAAACAAGGGCAGAAAAAACGATAAGTATTGAGGCTACAATCAACGTAAACTGAAGAGCGATACGATCTTTGATTTTCATCTGTTATCTCTTATTTGTTTCCAAGGTCGGGTTTTACTTTCACTTCAGGGATACAAATGCTCAAACAACCTGATCACCTCTCCCGCCGCTTTTACATCGTGTACACGTAAGATGTCCGCACCTTGTTGCAGCGCCACCGTATGAAGCACCGTGGTTCCGTTCAATGCGTCTTCCGGAGAAATTTCCAAGGTACGCCAGATCATCCCCTTTCTCGATACACCCACCAGCAAGGGGCAGTCAAAAATACTAAATTCCGACAGCCCACGCAGCAATTCAAAATTCTGAGGAATGCGCTTGGCAAAACCGAAACCCGGATCGACAATGATATCGGATACGTCTTTGCCTCTCAAAACCGCGATTTTTTTCTGCAAATCGACGATAATATCCTTCAGGAGATGCGTATAATCTGTCTTTGTAATCATGTCAGCCGGAGTCCCCCGCATGTGCATCAGCACGTATGGCACCTTCGCTTCTGCTACAAAATCAAACATACCCTCATCCAGCGTTCCGCCAGAAACATCATTCACCATTTCAGCCCCGGCTTTCAGCGCCTCCTTTGCCACCACGGCACGAAAAGTATCTACCGAAATAACCACCCCGGGATACCTGTCCTTAATGGCCCTGATCACAGGAAGTATCCGCTCACACTCTTCATCAGATCCCACATCTTCTGCACCGGGTCTCGTTGAATATCCGCCAATATCCAATATATCTGCTCCCTCTTCTATCATTTGTCCGGCTTTTCTCAGAACGTCTTCGCCTGCGGAAGACAATCGGCTGTGCTTGAAAAATGAGTCCGGTGTTGCGTTAAGGATGCCCATGATCCGTGGCTTGGAAAACTCGTACAGAACGCCTCCTATCCTGATCGTTTTTTTGGTAACTTGCCGTTCGGTTTTCATAGAGTATTAAAATTCGAGCAATGGGTTCGTTTCTGTTAAGGCCCGCGACCATCTGTTCCGTGACACCAGGCATACAAATTAACTTTAAAAAAGATAATATATGCATGAAAACCAAGCGTATTATCTCATACCCGTCAATCCCAACTTTTAGACTTTGTTTATTACTTTGAAATCTACGCAGGAAGAATACCAGGATATCATAGCGCAATGTCAGGCGCTTTTTGAAAAAAAGAACACGGACTACGGTACATCCTGGCGCATCCTGAGACCTTCGTCCATCACGGACCAGATCTTTATCAAAGCCCAAAGGATCAGAACTATACAGGAAAAAGGTGTTCAAAAAATTGACGATGCCATCCCGGGCGAGTTTGTGGGCATCATCAATTACTGCATAATGGCACTGATTCAGATCTCGGCGGAAGAAATGCAGACAGCAACACCCGACGATCAACTACTCGCGGCTTACAGCAGAGAAGCCAACGAAGTAAAGGAGCTTCTTTTTAATAAAAACCATGATTATGGTGAAGCCTGGAGAGATATGCGTGTCACCTCTATGACCGATATCATCCTCATGAAACTGTTGCGGATCAAACAAATTGAAGACAATAAAGGACATACCATCGTCTCCGAAGGAGTAAAATCCGGCTATCAGGATATCATCAATTATGCTGTATTCAGCCTGATCAAGCTGGGCCATTCGTCTTTCCGTTAGGTCGTGATTTCTGAAAGAGAAGGAAGTACATTAACTTTGAAGCGTAAGTCAGCCATCTGGTATCCAGGCGGCAGCATTTATCTTGCCATATTCTAAAGCCACCTATGAAAATTGTCGCGCAGATCGCCCGTTACCTCGTCGGAGTAGTTTTTATCTTCTCAGGTCTGATCAAACTGAATGATCCCGTTGGTACTCAGATAAAGCTTGAAGAGTATTTTGAAGTATTCGCAGCGGATCTGCCGGCTTTTCACGATCTCTTTATCGGCCTGGTGCCTGTATCTCTTTATATTTCCGTGTTCCTGTGCACGGCAGAAGTAGTACTGGGCTTCGCGCTCATTTTCGGTTATAAGCCCCGGATAACCTCCTGGTTACTGCTGCTGATTGTGATTTTTTTCACCTTTCTTACTTTCTATTCTGCCTATTTCAACAAAGTCACGGACTGCGGATGTTTTGGGGATGCTATCAAACTGAAACCCTGGACGTCGTTCAGCAAAGACCTTGTCCTTCTGATCCTTATTTCCCTGATCCTTTATAAACGAAATTCATTCAAAGCACTTCCTACAGGTCTTCTTATTGCACTGGTTACAACGGCCTCCCTTGGCATAGCTGTCTATGCCATCAGGCACCTTCCGCCACTTGATCTGCTCCCCTATCGTGTGGGCGCGAGTATACCTGAGCAGATGAAGCCATCTGCGGCATTCAGGTATTCCTACAAGTTTGAGAAAGACGGAAAAGAATATTCATTTGAGCAATACCCTAGCGATACGACCCTGCAATTTGTATCCATGACGCTCCTCAATGAAGACGCCAAACCGAAAATTACCGATTACAAGATCTGGAACAATGAAGGGGATTTTACGGAAATGACTTTCCAGGGAAAAAAATTACTCGTCATCATCAAGAACCTGACAGATATAAACATGGCGGCTTTCCCTTCCATAAGAAAACTGGTGGGCGAGCTGGGCTCCCTCGGCGTCGAGCCGGTCATCGTGACTTCTGCCGCCAGCGACGACATAGAACCCTTTCTAAAGTCGCAGCAACTCGACGGCATCCCTTACTACTTCGGGGATGGTACCGTACTCAAAACCATTTCCAGATCCAATCCGGGAATTCTGCTGCTTGATCGCGGTAGGGTAAAAGGGAAATGGCATTATAATGACACACCGGATATCAAAACACTTAAAAACTCTCTTTCACAAAAGTTTATTTTAATCACTCCCAATTAGTAATGAAAAACATTTTTCTGATCGGTTTGCCTTCATCGGGCAAATCGTCGCTCGGACGAAGGCTTTCAGAAAGCCTGGGCTATCGTTTCGTTGATCTCGACAAATGCATCGAAGCAGATCAGGGCATGAGTATTTCCCAAATATTCTCCGAGAAAGGTGAAGACCACTTCCGGAACGTAGAAAGCGCATTACTTCAAGCTATTGCTCCAAACATAAACCTGCTCGTCGCAACAGGCGGAGGCGCCCCCTGCTTTTTTAACAACATGGAGTATATTAAAGCCAACGGAATAAGCATTTTCCTGGATGTGCCACCCGCTATCCTGGCTGAGCGGATTAAGAAGCATAACCAGGATGACCGGCCCCTTCTGGCCCAGATAGATCACCTGCAGGAAGAACTGGAGCGTAAATACACCGAAAGGCTTCCTTTTTACCAACAGGCAGACCTGACATTGGGAGGCGAGACCGATCCGGCCACCATTCTGAAAACATTGAAACCACTTTTATAACCGGATACATTATAAAAACAAGCGAAGCGGCAGCCCTCCGGGCTGCCGCTTCGCTTGAAACCAAATATTATTCTGAAAATAACTCTTATTTACCTCCTGCGTAGATCTGGTTACTTTTATTTCCACCTGCCATAAGGTAAGCAATCAAATGCTTCAGTTCGTCAGGATTCAAACCGTTTATCAATCCGGGAAGCATCACCGATACCGGAGAGTAATCTCTGGAAACGACGTCTTTCTTGGCCACCTTTTCCAGCACATCCAATGCGAACGGATTTTGCGACACGATGTAAAACTTCTCGTCCTCCCTGATCAGACGGCCGACTACACTTTCGCCGTTCTTCAGCTTGAAAACAGTGGAAGCATACTGATCCGATACGACCTTGTTAGGAGATATAATCGCATCCAGAATATCCTTACCAGAGAACCTCGTCCCCAGTTGCGTAAGATCAGGTCCGATTCCCTCACCCTCACCGCCGATGGCGTGACAACGGTTACACATCACCGCTCCGTAGATTTGCTTTCCTGTTTCAAAGTCCACTCCTTTCATACCGCTGTTGATGACCGAATCCGCTGTTTTAAGATTCCATCCTCTGCCCGGCCCTTTGATCGCATATTCTTTGATCAGATCATTTCCGCTCTTGGCCAGTTTCTCTCCTCCTGACAGCTTGTTATAATACGCCTGCTCATTCTTGGGCACATGCGCCAAAGCCAGTTGCCTTGCTTTCTCAATAAAGCCCACATAACTGTTTCCACCCCTGTAACTGAACGCATTGTCAAACCATTTGAAATATTTCTCGCGCTGCGCCTTTGTCCAGCCTTCTTTCTGGCTTGTAAGCGCAAATGCGTAATAGGTTTGTTGTGCAGGCGGAAGTTTCGAAAGCATATCGGCTATGCTGAGACCGTACTGAGGATTTCGGTTAATCAGATCCGCGGAACTGGTGGCCATCTCTGTGTCGATCGCATCCATTCCGGGTTCTGTCGTTTTTTCCATCAAGGCAAGTGTTTTCTCAATCACCTGAGGCGACTGTAAAAATACGAGCACTTTGACCAGGGCTCTGTTCTGTAAGGCAGACGAACCCGGGTATTGGGGTTGAAGATACTTCAATAGCCGGGCTTTTGTGGCCGCGTCCGGCTCACCCTTGCGGAAAAACATCACCTCCATCGCACGAAGCAAGTCCAGCTTTTTACCCTCAGACAACGATGCGAAATTGATACCCGCCAATACATTCAGTGTGGGATTCTCAATATCCTTGCCACCCTGTCTGGCCAGTGCCAGTGCTGCATAGATAGCTCTTTGCGGATCCTTTTCTGCCAATGCTCTTTTCTGCCATTCGCTCACAGGTTGATTCTCTACGGCGATTCTGGCAGCATATCTTACAAACCTGTCCGGATGGCTAAGATGCGGCCATGCGAAATTAACCGCGCCGGGATCGGTTTTTCCATGAAAAGCCTCCAGTTCTCTGCGAAGTTTGTTTTCAGGTGTCAACACCGGCGCCACTACATTTGCATCCGGTGCAATGGACTTGTAGTCCTTGTAGTAGACACGATATACATCAGACTCAAGTCTGCGACCACCCGTCATGAAGTACAAAGCGCCGTCAGGGCCAATCACCCCATCCGTAAGTGGAAGCGGCACACCGGATAAAAATTCGGTTCTTTCTGCAGAGTAAGTTCCGCCGTCCGGCTTTAGATGCAAAGCATGCACAATCCCGAAGCTCCAGTCGAACGCAAAAAGCGTGTTTTTGTATTGCCTTGGAAAACGGGCCTTATTTACATACACCAGATTGGTCGGTGAACCCTGCCCTATATTTTTGATAGGCGGAAGGTTGTCTGCGTAGGATGGCGACCATTTGGGCGCTCCTGAGCGCCAGCCGAACTCGCTTCCGGAAGTGGAATGACAGATTCTGGTCGGCCGGTACCACGGTAGTCCAAACTCCCACTCCATGTCAGAATCATAAGTAAACAGATCCCCCGCCTCGTTGAAAGCTATATCATAGGGGTTTCGGTAGCCTGCGCTCACAAGGTCCCATTTTTTTCCGTCAGGGTCTGTCTTGGCAATCCAGCCCGCAGGCGCCATTCTGTCAACAGCGTGCCCGCGTGGATCCCTGATCAAAGGGAAAAGGTTGTCGTCACCCCAGTTTTTTGGCAGATAATAAGCATCCATAGCCGGCAGATCCGTATGGTTACCCGCTACTACATACAGCGACTTCCCGTCAGGAGACAGGATGACACTGTGCGGGCCATGCTCTCCGTCTCCCTCTATTTTCTTAAGTAACGTCACTTTATCAAACTGGTCATCCCCGTTCGTATCCTGCAGACGATACAGGCCGCTTGTATTGTTGGTCTGCTTTCCTCTGGTATTCACGACCACATAGAGGCTGTTAAATGCATACAGAAGTCCATTTGCATAACCGACACCCACTTTCCCCCCGATGGAATCCGACGGCAGACCTACCACCAGTTTTTCCACCTTCACTTTCTGGTCGGCAGGCGCTCCGATAGGCGGAATGATCAGCCTGTAGAGGTATCCGTACTGGTCGCAGGCAATCAGTCGTCCTTTGTCGTCAAAAGCCATGGAAACCCATGATCCCTGCTGATGTTCCGAAGGACCATAGAGGTGCTCCGCCACGAACCCGGGCTGTAATTTGAGTTTACTTAGTTTGGGATTGGTTTCGTCTACCGGAAAGTATCCGTCTTTCATCATCCAGGAGCAAAAGCCCAAGGCGGCAATTACCGTAAGTAAAAGTGGTATTCGAATGGCTTTGGTTAACATAAGGAGTTTAAGTTCAGTTTAAAATGACGGATGTAAAAATATCTGATTGGTAGAAAAGCTTTCTACGCTTTTTAATATTTATTCAAATTAACTAAATATTTCTCCTCCGGCTGTCGTGTACTGTCATGCCGCAAAGTGATGCTTCCCAAAAAACTTCTAAGCAAAAGCCGTCAACCGTTGTCACCGTCATAAGCCCGTCTTATAGCGTCAGGCGAATAATTCCATCACCGCCTTTCCTTTTCCGTCGGGCGTGGTATATACCGGACGCTTTTCGACATCATACTGGGTATCAGGGGCGATACCCAATGCATGGTAAATCGTCTGATGGACCTGATCTATCTTTATTGGGTTTTCAATGGTTTTGCAAGGCCGTTCATCGGATGTTTTTCCATATACGAAACCTTTCTTAATCCCTCCCCCAAACATCAGCATGGAACAGCCATCCGTAAAGTGTCTGTGCATCCCGTAAAATTTCATATCGGAAAGAACATCCGGCTGACTTACCTGCTCCTCTACCTTTGCTTCTGGTCTTCCTTCCACCATCATGTCCCTGCTGAATTCACTGGCCAGAACAATCAAAGTCCGGTCCAGCAGCCCCCTTTCATCCAGATCCTTAATGAGCTGCGCTATGGGCCGATCTATGAGTTCCTTCATGTCTTTCATTCGTGTATGACCGTTTTCGTGGGTATCAAAACCCATAAATGGCTCGTACTCCGTCGTCACACTGATAAAACGCGCGCCCTGTTCGGTTAGCCTCCTGGCCAGCAGACAGCCCAATCCGAATTTACCCGTATTGTATGCATTGTAACTTTCTTTCGGCTCCAACGAAAGATCGAAGGCCTTGGATTCAGGCGAGTTAAGCAACATGTAGGCCTGCTCCATGGATCTGCGGAGAGATTCCTTCTGGTAATCACTGCCGTACTCCCCAAAGGGCCCTTTGCTGATGAGCTCATTGTAAAGCTGATTTCGCTTCTCAAAACGGCCGGCGCCCATACCTGCAGGAGGCCGCACACTTTCCAGGCCCTGTGTCGGATCAGGAATGAAAAAAGGACCGAATTCATTGCCTAGAAAACCGGCGGTATGGAAGGCCTTCAACTCTTCCGCCTCACCAACGGTAAATCGCTGTCCGATGTCCACAAAGGCCGGGATCACCGGATTCTTTGGCCCGAGTTCCTTGGCGATCCAGGACCCGATATGCGGCATGGCCACCGTCTGCGGAGGTTCATAACAGGTATGCCAGTGGTACTGATGCCTGGAATGGAGGATATGGCCCATATCAGCCGCTACGTAAGATCTGATCAGGGTGCCTTTGTCCATTACTTTTCCTATGGATTGCAGCCCTTCGGAAAAATTTATCCCGTCCAGGACGGTAGGGACCGCCTTGAAAGTACTCAAAACTCTGTCCCCCTGCATATCCTTCTCATAGGGCGTATATTTCTTAGGATCGAAAGTCTCGGTATGCGCCATTCCTCCCGCCATCCACAGGAGTATCACCGTATCCGCACTTGACGACATACCTCCCCCACCTTTGCACCCGCCGACCAACCCTGCAAGAGGAGACCCCAAGGCCAGCGCGGCCATGGTTGCCGAACTACTTTTTTGCAAAAAATCCCTTCTGTTCATATGTTTTGATATTCTCGGATGCTTTCTACCCCCGCTTCATGTGGTTAATAATCTTTAATAGATAAGCTGAAATTCCGGCGACAGTACAACTGCCCACACCAAGTCTTCGATAGCCTCTCTCCCCGGCGGACCGTTGCCGTACCATTTCCTGACCATCGCCATTTCCGAAGCAGACGGTCGCCTTCCGTATGCCCGTCTGAACAACACCGTGGTCAACTGATCCCAGCTTTTGAATTTAGCCTGCCACTCCGTCGCTCCTTTAACCAGTACATCGGAGAATTTCGAACCGTTGGTCAGCTCCATCGCCTGAAGCAGATTCGCCTGGGAAGTTCTTCCGGTAGTAACTGTTTCACGCCCCGGACGACCCATCGCAGTGAGAAAACGGTCATTCTTAACCAGTGATGCCCTTACAAAAGGAATGTTCGCCTGAATATCTGCGGGAAACAAGCTGTGCATCATAGCCGAATCAGCATAGACAGGAGTGAACACCTGGCTGACCGCATCGGCAAACTGCTCGGCTGTAAGCCTTCGCCTGACCATACCCTTAAACTGAAAATGCTGTGCGGTAAGATCTCCCGCTTCTTTGAGGGAAACCGAGGAAAGGCGATAGGTTTTCGAAGTCACGATTTTATAGATCAGCTCCTTAACATCATAGTGGCCCTCTGCAAAATCCGAAGCCAGCCAATCCAGCAAGTCCTCGCTCCAGGGAAGATTGTCCATCTCATCCACCGGTTCTATAATGCCCCTTCCCATCAGTTGCGCCCATATCCGGTTGACCAGTGTCCGATAAAGTCGGCCGTCTTCAGGCTGTATAAGAAAATCGGCCAATTCTTTTAGCTTTCGCTCTGTCGATGCATTTTCGGTAATCTGGCCGAGTTCCGGAAAAATCAACTTCGTTCCAGCCATCCTGCCTGTCGGCTTGTCACAACGACTGATTTCAAGTGTAGAGTCAGCAAATACATTGGCAAAAGCATAGGCATCTTCCAGCTTCCAGTCACTGATGAAACTGTCATGACAGGAGGCACATTTCAGGTTTAATCCAAGAAAAACCTGGGCCACATTTTGCGCAGCCTGCATTTCAGTCCGCTGGCTGGCGTTGATCGTTCCCCTCCACTTTATCCCTTTGATAAACCCCTCAGAATCTTTGGAAGGGCTGATCAATTCTTTCACAAACCAGTTGTAGGGCTTATTGGTTGCAAGTGAACTATACAGCCACTTTGTAATGTCAAAGCGTCCGCGGGTGATGTATCCTGTGCCGGTATAGTCGTTCCGCAAGGCATCGTTCCAGAACGACAGCCAGTGCTGTGCATAGTCATGGTTGCGCCCGAGAAGTTTCCGCACGGTTTGCTCCCTTTTGTCCGGGCGGGTGTCATTGACAAATGTTTCTATGTCTTCCGCGGATGGCAGCAGGCCCGTGATATCCAGAGAAACCCTCTTAAGATAAAGCCGGTCGTCAATGACGGCAGGCCAGGACACCCCCTTTTCCTTAAAATAAACATTTACAAACCTGTCTACGGGATTCACAAGATCCCCCGACTGAGGCGGAACTTCCGGCTTACGCGGAGCCAGGGAAGCCAGTCTGTAAATGCTTTTTTCCTTATCCGGCCACGGGGCTCCTTTCTCTATCCAATAGGTCAGTAAGGCGATCTCTTCCTTGTTCAGTGTCCGCCCTTTGGACGGCATCACCTCCTTATGTCCTGCGGGCAACTTCACCCGACGGATCAGTTCACTCTTGTCAGGCTTCCCGGGAGAGATAACCAGACCACTTTCCCCTCCTTTAAAAATAGCCTCACGGCTGTCCAGACGAAGTCCTCCTTTCGACTTGGCCTCTCCATGACAGTTATAACAGCTGTGCGCCAGTACGGTTCTTACTTTGATATTCAGGTCCTGCACCTCAGCAGCCGTCAACTCACCCTCATTTCTCACAAA
>CAZAVR010000005.1:0-1119 GCA_964488435.1 uncultured Cytophagales bacterium
CCTTTTGAAAGTAGTATCGCCTTGTTATAGTTTTCGAATGCCGTGCATATTTTAAAATCATCAATTAATTTTTCATAGTGTGTACCCTCCCAATAGATTTCTGAACGATCACCAGCGCCTTCGAAGCTCCGTACAAATTCATCAAAGTGTTTGAATACGTAAACTTTTTTATACATCATGTGCGCATAAACTAATAACTGCCAAATGATGTCGGCACGTTCCTGTTCATTGAGATATACTTTGATATCTTCGCTGAAATTAATTTGTTGATCCATTTTACATCAATTCTTTTAAAGATGATACTGTGATAATATTTGTGTAGCTTCTGTTTTATATGGAAGTTCTTTCTATCGAGTATTACCCTTTATAAGAATTAAAGAAATAAAATTATGAAAACGGACCCTTTAAGAAAGCTACGAATTGAGTCTCAAATCGATCAACTTATTGCCCCTTTTATTTCTACGTACACCGGCCGGCAGCCCATTAGAACCACCGAAATGCCTTCAGGGAAAACAGCTTTCGAAAATGAGTTTTTAAATCATTTGCCCACTGGAATAGAAAATTCATTGCGAGAGTTAATCAATAAACTCAATAGAGATTGATACCTTGCTGAGAGTTGTGAACTATTATAAGCTAGATCGTATCGGGTGATCTGGTCGTGTTGTGTTGCAAGTGAAATAAAGTATTTCCGCCCGCTGTTAGATCATTTGGCCTTACACCAGAAAGATTCATTTTCGTGGATGCTGAAAAGGATAAATACCTGCTGTGGATTTTTGAAGAAGCGCTTAAATGTGCGAAGCTGTCAGCAGTAATTGCCGAAGTTCGGAACCTCAGTTTTACAGAATCAAGGCGTTTGCAGCTGGCTCGCTAAACTTGCAGAATGGTCAATCCGTTTTTCTTCGGTGGTAGCAATCAA
This sequence comes from uncultured Cytophagales bacterium, assembly GCA_964488435.1. Classification (GTDB taxonomy): domain Bacteria; phylum Bacteroidota; class Bacteroidia; order Cytophagales; family Spirosomataceae; genus JBEBSO01. Next base: position 917 of record CAZAVR010000005.1, read on the forward strand.
TCCTCCGGATGGATTGCTGGTTTTATAGCAGTTACTTCGCTATACAACCGGGTGCTTGAATTCTTTTTATTCAAATGGGAGTCTTCTCATTGAGAACTTCTATAGCTCTTGATGTTATGTCAGCAAGCGATTGTAATAGGTTAACTTCTTCAGTTGTTGGTTTGTGTGGTGTTGCCCAGTAATTACCGATCGCTCCAATTGGT